>JANYKY010000340.1 GCA_025357975.1 Gemmatimonadaceae bacterium | reverse complement strand
GCTGCATCCTGGAATCGTCGTGCCCCGCTGGCTGCTCGCTCGAGATCACGATGAACAGCGTCTCGTAATTGCTCACGAGACGGAGCACCTGCGCGCGCTCGATCCGGCGCTGCTCTTGTTTGGATGCACCATTGCGGCCGTGCTCCCATGGAACCCGGCAGCGTGGTTGATGCTGTCGCGCCTGCGGCTGGCGGTGGAGCTCGATTGCGACGCACGCGTGCTCCGCGCCGGCGTGGCGCCCAGGAAGTATGGAGATCTTCTGATAGATCTCGCCGAACACCGCTCAGGATTTCACGTCAGCATTGCAGCGCTTGCTGACAATTCTTCTCACCTCGAACAGAGACTCATTGCCATGAAGCCGCATTTTCCGAAGTATGCCCGCACCCGCGCCGTCGTTGTAAGTGCACTTGCCCTCACATGCCTTCTCGTCGCTTGCGAGACGGCGATGCCAACATCGTCAGATGTCAGTAAGCTCGACGCCGAATCGGCGGGGAGAATGGCACGCAATGCGTCGGTGCTAACCGCGCCGGATACGGCGACCGTCTACCGCGTCGATAACGTTGTTGTCACAGCCGCTCAGGCGAAAGCGATACCGGCCGACAGGATCGCATCGGTCGATGTGTTGGGTTCGTCAGACAAGAAAAAGGCTGAGGTTCGCACCGTGACCGGGGCAGCGGCGCAAACTGCCGGGACAAGTAAGACCACTGTCTCTTCATCGCCTGAGAAACCCTTTGCCGGGCTGGTGTTGATCGACGGTGTGAAAGCTGATAAGGCGGCTTTTGCGGCAATAAATCCGAAGGCAATCGCGAGCGTGAACGTTATCAAAGGACCGATGGCGATGAAGCAGTACAGTGATCCGCTTGCCGCAAATGGTGTGATTTCGATCATAACGAAATCGAAGGCAGCGCAGTAAGGGGATGACATATGACATTCCCACTGCCAGATACGACCGCTACGGCCGCTGAGTATCCGCTCCAGGTTCGATTGTGCCCGCGCTATACGGGTACAGACGCAGAGGAACCGAAACTGACCGAGGGAAGGCCCAGGCTTTCCAGCAATCGATTGAATCGCGGATGAGAGTGATACTGACCGAACCACGGCTGCCTGCCGACTGAGTACATCCAGTCCGAGCGAGCTTCAGGCGCAGTCTCCAGTGTGTCGAGGGCAGAAGATTCCTCTCCCAACACCGCGTAAACGGTGGCCTGGTAGAATGGAGTCAACTCCGATAGAATCGGCTCAAAGATTGCGCGCGCTTCACCGAGCCGCCCGGCTCGTGCGATGCATATGCCGAGCGCGAAAAGAAAAATTGCGTGTTGATTCGAGCGCTCGACTCCAATGCGCGCGACGGCGATCGCCTCGTCATGCCTCTGCTGAAACGACAACGAACACGCGAGGAATGTATAACCGCGGATGAAGCCCGGGTCTTTCTCGATGACACGACGCAACTCCAGCTCCGCATCTTCGTGCCGCCAGGCGAGGAAGTGAACGATTCCAAGGTTCATGCGCGGAAGAACCGAAATTGGATCAAGCTCGATTGCACGAAGTGCGATCGGAAGCGCCTCCTGATCGCGGCCGATGCCAGCGAGAAATGCGGACAACCACCGATGTGCCGCTTCGTGGCTCGGATTCAGCGCGATTGCTTTCCTGAATTCATCAAGAGCGCCGTCCCAATCCCATTCCCAGTTGAGCTTCACAAATCCGAGCGATGCGTGAGCGTCGGCGCTAGAAGGGTCGAGCTCGATCGCACGATGAGCAGCCTTGGCTGCCTGCGGGAATTGTTCTGCAGACGACGCGAACTGCCACGATGCCAGGAGTGCCGAGGCATCGGCGATACCTGAGTATGCCGGTGCGTAGGATGGATCGGCGGCGGCCGCTTGCTGAAACAGCTCGAGTGCGCGCCGCATCGATGCGTCGGTTCTCTTGTACCAGTGATGTCGTCCGAGCAGATACAGATCGTACGCTTCTAGATTTCGCGGTTGCTGCACTGGGGTCGCGCCGCGCAGGTGACCGAGCTGGAGTGATTCGGTGATCGTCTTGACGATCGATTGCGTGATCTCGTCCTGCACAGCAAACACGTCCTCGAGCTGTCGCTCCAACGTCTCCGACCAGAGAGTCGAGTCGTCTTCGACCCCGAGGAGGCGCGCCGTCACGCGCAATCGAGAGCCTGCGCGGCGGACACTCGCTTCGAGAACAAAGCCAACGCCGAGCCGTGCGCCGACTTCCTGGATGGGAACGTCGCCGCTCTTGAAGGCAAATGCCGATGTGCGGGACACCACACGCAGCCCCTCGACTTTTGCGAGCGCGTTCATCAACTCGTCCGTCATACCGTCGCTGAAATACTCGGCTTCTTCATCTGAGCTACGACTGGCGACGGGAAGAACGGCGATCGAGAGACGTGAAGTAGATGCAAGAGGAACCGGCGCCGCCGGCGCGACTGTATTAAACGCGACCAAGGCTTGCACGAATGCAGTCGCGGTGGGAAACCGGTCGTCCGCATTCTTTTCGAGCGCGCGCGCGACTGCGCGTATCAACGATGGCGAGATGTCTGCACGGTTTGCGGCAAGACTTGGTGCGGGCTTCCCGATGTGTTGCGCAATAATCGAGAATGGATTCGATCCCGTAAACGGCGGACGACCGGTGAGCGCCTCATATACGACGCAGCCGAGCGAGTAGACATCGCTCCGGCCATCGATGTCAATGTCGCCGACTGCCTGTTCGGGACTCATGTAGTCGGCGGTGCCGATTGCCATGCCGGTCAGCGTCAGCCCAGGGTCCGACGATTGTGCGCCCGATCCGAGTAATGCGCCGCGTGCGATGCCGAAATCTGCAAGCATCGCGTGACCGTGACGCGAAAGGAGAATGTTCTCAGGTTTTACATCGCGGTGGATGACGCCTTCACCGTGGGCGTAGTCCAGCGCGTCGGCAATTTGTCGAGCGATCGCGATGACGTCTTCCAATGGAAGCGTCGATTCGCGTGTGAAACGTGCCCGCAGCGATTCGCCATCGACGTACGGCATAACGAAATACAAAGAGCCTGCGGCTTCGCCCGAATCGTGGAGCGGCAGAACGAACGGGTGACGCAGCCGAGCGAGGACTTTGATCTCACGATCGAAGCGCTCTGTCCCTAATGCCGCGCTCTGTTCAGTGTCGAGAACTTTGAGCGCAACGGGCCGTTCGTGTCGCACGTCGCGGGCGAGATAGACTGTGGCCATTCCACCTTGGCCGAGCTCGCGCTCGAGAGTGTACCGGCCGGCGAGAGCGTCGCGGAGACCCGTGGGAACGCCGGCCATGGATGTCATTGCCCTCTAATGTATATCGGATGCAAGAGACAGGCGGCTGAAGGAAAATGCGCGTACAACACGAATTATTGAGTTCCCACTTCCGGATACAACCGCAACTGCCGCGGAGTATCCGCTGAACTCCTCGATGTCGTGTATCTGGTATCGATGGTCCAGGTAAACACTGTTATCCTCGCGGGCGATTCTGACACTGCTCGCAGGCGATGCTGAGAGAGTGAGGGAGGAGGGTTCAATCGCCAGTCCTTCTCCCGTCGCTTTCATGTACGCTTCCTTGCGCACCCATGTGCGAAAGAAAAAACGCGAACGCTCATTCCCCGCGACTCGCTTGAAGGCTATGGCTTCTTCCGCTGAGAAGAAATTCTCCACAACGCGCGGCATGCCCTCGAAATCTTCTTCTCGCTCAATGTCGATTCCGACTTCTGCCGACGAAAAGGCGAGAACGATCATGTCGTTGCAATGAGAAAGATTGAAATACACCTGCCCCGAATCAGCATCGTTTCCAAGCGCGGGTTTTCCTCCGGCGAGTATTCGAATCGCTACACGATCGGGAGCTATTCCTGTGTAATGGCCGAGGAGTGACCGGAGAATGCCCCGAGATACGATGAAGCGCTGCTGATCGCGAAGTGCGCGAAATTGAGAAGCTCGATGGAGCTCAGCCGCATCGAGATGACGCTTGAGCTCCGCGATTTCTGCAGATGGCCGGTCGAGCGAGCCGTACCAAACCTCTACCCCTTCCATTGCTCCATTCCCCGCTCGACAGACATTCCAATGGCGCGCGCGGAATCCTCAATGTGATCAAACAGCATCGTCCAGTGGCTGCCGTGGACGAAATACCAATCGCTGTTTGGCACAAGTTTGTTCCAGCGCAGTCGCGGGTTCCACGGCGGATTCGCTGGAGCTTCAATCGGCCAAATAAAGGCCGCGCGTCCCTTGTACGGTTGAAACGTATAATTGGCCGACGCTTCCCGCACATAATCCCCATGAGCTTTGATTTCGTGCGGAGCCGAATTGAGACAACTGGCGGTTTCCTCTGTCTCGCGTGCAACGTCTTTCCCCGGGTCTGGCCAAGTCTCAATGGTCTTGCTGGCGCGTTTAGCGATGAAGTGCTTCACATATCGGCCAGCTTCGACGATCCGGCGCATGCGCCCACGCCACGAGTCTCGCCTTATCACACCGACGATCTTTCCGGCCATCTGGCCGGTGTAAGCAAACGCGCCGGCAAACGGAGCGTGGTGCGCGGTATCATCAAGTCCCGCAAAAAGCGCGAGGCGCCGCATCGCCTTGAATCCTAAATGCATAGGCATCCAAGTCTCGGGATGCACGAGAATGAGCAGCGACACGCGCTGGCCATTCCGCTCGAGCTGCAGCGCTATCTGATGCGCCAGGAGTGCGCCGAAGCAGTTCCCGCCCAACATGTACGGACCCGTTGGCTGCTCAGCACAGATGAGCGATACCATTTTCGCCGCAACGTCCTCAACCACTACCGCCTGATCAAAGAACGGGACGGGAAGAATCGAGAAACCAAGATCAGGGGGAAGAGAGGGCTCGAACTTGAGCGCATACCCGCCGCCGCTCGACGGCTGACCATGCATATAGAACAGAGACCCGGAACCATTCCTGGCTTCTTTCACTCTCAGAACCTGAGCGCGTTCATGACCAGTGGCATTCGAAGTCGCCCCGGAGATGAGCCGAGCAAGACCCTGTATTGTCGGATCTTCGTAAAAGGCTCGGAGGCTTATCTTTTTGCCGAGGTCATCTGACGCGCGCTGGAGCATCCGTACAGCTGTCAGAGAATGCCCGCCGAGGCCGAAGAACGAATCTCGAATTCCAAAATCGTGAGCCCCGAGAACATCTTTCCATATCTGGCTCAGTTGACGTTCGAGCTCGGTGCGCGGCAATTCTGTCTCGATCCGCTCCTGATTGACGTACTCCGACGGATCAGGCAGACGTGAACGGTCTACTTTCCCATTGACGTTTATGGGAAGCTTTGGAAGACAGATAATTTGTGCAGGAAGAAACTGCGGAGGTAGCGTCTTCTCCAGGGTACGTCGAATCACGCCGGGCGTAACCACCGAATCGCTCACTTCAGTGTAGGCGATGAGCTTCCACTCATCGCTCTCTCTCTTGGGGACCACAACGCCGAGCGCGACGCCCGGAACCTGAACGAGTGCGGCCTCGATTTCCTCTGGCTCCACGCGTATCCCGCGAATCTTCATCTGGTTGTCGCGACGGCCGACGTACTCGATGACTCCATCGGCGCCAAAGCGTGCCATATCGCCCGAGCGATAAACCTTGTCGCCGCTTTCAGGCCGGAATGGATGCGGGACAAATCGTTCGGCTGTTAGCTCCGGACGATTGTGATATCCGTTCGCGACACAAACACCACCGATCACAATCTCGCCTTCGACGCCAATGGGCACAGGCTCGAATCCGGCGTCGAGCAGATAGACTTCGGTGTTAGAGATAGGTGAACCGAGTGGAACCGAGTGTCGCCCGCTGTGACGCTCGCATGTCCATGCAGTTATGATGATCGCTGTTTCGGCGGGTCCATAAAGGTTGCAAAGCTCGACATTCGGCATTCGGGCAAAGAGAGCATCCTGGAGGCCGGGTGACAGCACTTCGCCGTAGCTCAACACGCGCTTGATGTGTTCAGATCTCGTGAAGGCCTCCATTCCGGCGATCACCTTCAACATCGACGGCGCGAATCCGACCATCGATATCCCATTCGCGGCGATTGTCTCCAGCACGTAGGCCGCATCGCGTTGTCCACCCGGACTTGCAACATAAAAGCGCGCGCCGACGGAGAACGGCCAGAAGATTTCCCACGCCGCGGCGTCAAAGCCAAGCGAGGTTTGTTGAAGCAGGCAGTCTTCCGAAGTGATCGGATACATGTCCTGCATCGCGTGCAGATTATTCACAATTCCGCGATGCGTGCTCAGCACTCCCTTCGGCAAACCTGTAGAGCCGGACGTATACAGGACACAGGCAACCTCATCGTCCCCGATCTCGACGCTAAACGGTTCTTCGGTTGAGTCGGGTGCTATCAACCAATCCGCGCCAACGAGTAGAATCTCGACTCCACCTTGTGCGAGCAGTGATGTTCCCGTCTTGTCGGCGAGAAGCACTCTTGGCGCGGTATCGCTCAACATGAGGCCAAGACGTCCCGACGGGAGATCAGGGTCGAGGGGAACGAATGCTGTGCCGGCCTTGAGAGCCGCGAGCACCGCGACAATCATCTGAGGCGAGCGCTCGATACAGATGCCGACGCGGTCTCCCGCCACAACGCCTCGCGACTTGAGCTCGCGCCCGAGAGCATCACTGCAGCGATCGAGCTCGCTGTAAGTCATGCTGCCTTCGGCAAAACTTATCGCGATTGCCGAAGGTGTCAGTTTTGCCTGCCGAGTCAGGAAATGATGGAGGCCTCGGCACTCGGGGAATTGCTGCACGCGTCCATTAAAATCAACGAGGACCTGCCGCCGCTCGGATGCATTCATGATTTGAAGCCGCCCAACAGGCTCGTCAGGCGAAGCTGCGATCGACTCGAGCAGAGTTACGTAGTGACCGAGAAGCCGGGCTGCCGTAGCTTCGTCAAACAGCGCAGTTCTGAATCGCAGCGCGCATTCCCAGCTAGCACCGTCCTCCATCACCTCCAGATCCAGATCAGTAATCGCATTTCCATTGAATGACTCTTGCAACTCTGCTTCGAGTCCAGGAAGCGACGGCGCGAACGCCGGCATGTTCCGAAAATTGAAAAGCGTCTCTGCTACCTCTGGCCGGGGTACTCCGCGTGCAGACGGCAGAGTTTGCAGCAGTGCATCGAGAGGTATTTGCTGGTGAGCCTGCCCCTCGAGCGCTGCTGCACGCACCGAAGCGAGCAGTTTTCGGAAGGTCATCGTTCTGTCGATCTGCACGCGAACGGGAATCACCAGACTGAACGGGCCGATTACCTCTTCGTCCTGCCGCCGTGTCCTACCCGCGAGCGAAAGCCCGACCACTGTATCCTGCTCGCCCGTAATGCGGAATTGAAACAACTGGAACCCCGCGAGCATCGTGATCGCCGCAGTTGCGCCTTCCGCGCGCCAGAGTGCCTCAAGAGAGCGGACGACGCCCGGTGCAACGCGACGCCTGACCTCTCCCGCCGTCATCTCCGGTATTCGCGATCGTGGACGGTCCGTCGGAATGTTCTGCCGGAGTGGAGCGCCGGCCATGCGGTTGCTCCAGTATTCGACATTGCGCTCGATCTCTGGAGCTGAGGTCGATTCGCGCTGCCATTCGGCAAACTCGGAATATTGATTTGCTGGCTCGATCAAGCCCGCTGAGTTTCCATCGATGAACGACGAATAGATCGAGTTGAGCTCGCGGAAGACCACGCCATCTGACCACCCGTCAGACGCGATGTGATGCGTCGTTATGCAGAGGGTATTTGTTTCATCGTCTTCAGCGAAGTTCACCGCGCGGATGAACGGACCGGCATACAGATCGAAGGGTTTTCGGATCTCTTCGTCGATGGCCTGTCGTAGCACTGATTGCCTGTCGTTGTCGGCAACTGACGAAAGATCGACCGTGACCATACCGACCGTGGTTGAAGGCAGCACTTCAAGTGCTGGCTCATCTCCGGACATCGACAGGCGTGACCGCAGGATTTCATGCCGCCGAGCGATATCGCGAATTGACCGCGTCAGCGCTTCGCGGTCGAGATGACCAAGCAGGCGAATCGTCCAACAGCGATTGTATGCCGGCGTCGACTTGTCGAGCTCAGTCGCAAGCCAGATCGCTTCCTGGGCAAAGGAGAGACGCGTGTGTGATCCGGAACGCCGCTTCGGGACCGGTTTGTCTTTCTCGGCGCGCGCGTTGGAGCGCCGCGCAAGCAAAGTCTGAGCTTCCGGAGAAAGAGAAGCCGTAATGTTTGCGTCGGTCATATCAGGAGTCATGCGTCTCCCCCAGCGGCCATCAACTTTTCAGCGATCGGCGCGAGCCCGGCGATTGTCGGGGCATCGAAGACAGATAGCAATGAAATGTCGATAGCAAGTGAGTCCCGAACGTGGGCAATGAAGCGCGCGGCAAGAATCGAATCACCACCAGTGTTGAAGAAATTGTGGTGGATCCCCGGCGGAGCGGATCGCATTACCGTTGCCCAGCTTGACGCAAGAATTTCTTCGACTGCATTGCGCGG
>JANYKY010000237.1 GCA_025357975.1 Gemmatimonadaceae bacterium | reverse complement strand
CTGCACTTTCGCTTGGAATCGCGGAGGGTGCGTTCGATCAGTCCCTTCGGTATTCCACGGAAAGAAAACAATTCGGCAAGGCGATCAGTCAATTTCAGGGCGTGCAGTTTCAGCTCTCGGACATGGCAACCGAGATCGAGGCGGGTAAGCATCTGATGTTTCATGCGGCATGGCTTGCCCAGAACAAGCGGCCGTACGGAAAAGAGGCAGCCATTGCGAAGCTATTCTGTTCAGAGCTCGCGATGCGTGCGACAATCAAGGCGATCCAGATTCACGGCGGTTACGGGTACACGAAAGATTATCCGGTCGAGCGGATGATGCGGGACGCAAAGATTTGTGAGATCGGGGAAGGGACCTCCGAAATCCAGCGGGTGGTCATCGCGCGTCATCTGCTCCGCGGCCTGCTCGATTGACCTATTCTGAGGGCGCCAGAACGCTTCGGCTGCCCCTGGGTTTCGTCTTTGGAATTGCGTACCTGATCTGGGCCCGTCCCACCCCGCTCACACTGCCGGTTGGGGCCGTAATCGCGCTGGCAGGTATCCTGATACGCGCTTGGGCGTCGGGCCACATAGTCAAGAACAAGCGGTTGGCCGTCACCGGGCCCTATGCGCACACGAGGAACCCGCTGTACTTCGGGAGTTTCCTGATCGGGGCCGGATTCGCAATCGCTGCGCATTGGTCCCTTTTGTTTGTCGTCGTCGCCTTCTGGCTGCTCGTCTACGTCCCGACCATGGAACGGGAGCGTGTGAATATCCGCGAGCGATTTCCAGACGCCTATGATCGTTATGCCGCGAACGTTCCGGCATTCATGCCACGTGTAACGCCTTGGAAGTACGACGCCCGAGATGAAGGCGGTTTTAGCCCGGATCTCTACATGAAACACGGCGAGTGGAAGGCGGGAATCACATACCTGCTCGTGATGGGTTGGCTCGTGCTAAGGATGACAAGAGGCGTCTAAGTTGTTGTCGCTATTGCCTGAACGGCTCTCCCGCCAGTACATTCTGGACAGAATATTGGCTCGGACAGCATGTGGGTAAGCGCGCGACTCGCGCCGCCCGCGAGCATGCCTGGCCGGGCGCTCCACAAAGAGAACACTGAACAATCAGGTGTCGCCTTCTGGCGCGCCCATACTATAGGAACATCCGCCAGCTACGCGTGACGCCGAGTCGCCGTCGCAGGAAGCGGGCGGATCACGATGAAAAGAGAACTCCTCATAAACGCCGGCACGCGTGAGACACGCGTGGCGATTCTGGAGGATGGGAAGCTCGTCGAGCTCCTCGTCGACCGTCCAGACAATCGCCGCATGGTCGGCGACATATACCTCGGCAAAGTTGAAGCGGTGCTTCCGGGCATTCAGGCCGCATTCGTCGACATCGGCACTGAAAAAAGTGCCTTCCTCCATGCCTCGGATCTCGTTCGTGAATCCGCCGAAGATGCGGAGGATGAAGACGATGAGGAGGACGAAGACGACGAGGATCCGACCGATCAGCCGGACACCGTTGCGAAGTCAAACGGTGCCCCCCGAAACGGATATGGCGGCGGGCGAGGCGGCGGCCGCGGGAGAAAGGCTGCCCCACCGATCCAGGATGCACTGAAGCGCGGCCAGGAGATCATGGTTCAGGTGTCCAAGGAACCGATTTCCACCAAAGGTCCGCGCGTCACCGCCCAGATTTCCCTCGCTGGTCGCTTTCTCGTTTACATTCCCGACTCGTCGAGGGTCGGCGTCAGCCGTAAAATCGGCGCGGGAGCTGAGCGGCAGCGTTTGAAGGAGCAGGTGAACGCGATCCTGCCCGAAAAATCCGGCGGCGTCATCGTCCGAACCGTCAGCGAGGACGTTACTCCGGAGGCGCTCAAGAGGGATCTGGAAACCCTCATGGCGCAATGGAAAAAGATCAAGCGAAAGGGTCAGTTCACCCGTGCTCCAGCCCTTCTACACCGTGAGACTGGACTCACCCGCGGGCTTGTCCGCGATCTTTTCAGCGCGAAGGTGGACAGTCTTTCGATCGATTCAAAGCCTGTGCATGCCGAAGTCACCGAATATCTGAAGACGGTCGCACCGGATTTGATACCGCGCGTGAAGCTGTACGAGGAGCGGATCCCGCTGTTCGATACTGCTGGCATCGAGGCAGAAATAAGGGACGCCTTCAAGCGCCGTTGCGAGCTTCCGTCGGGCGGCTACCTGATCATCGAGCCGACCGAAGCTCTTGTTTCGATCGACGTCAATTCTGGCCGGTACACAGGCAAGAAAGACCCTGAAAAGACGGTTCTTCGCACGAACATGGAAGCCGCTGTCGAAATCGCGCGCCAGCTTCGTCTTCGCGACGTCGGCGGAATCATTGTTTGCGATTTCATCGATATGGAAACGAAGCAGTCACGGGAGAAAGTGCTGCAGGAGCTTCGCACGCATCTGACCCGCGACCGGGCTCGTACGAAAGCGTTTGCCGTGAGCGATCTGGGACTGATTGAAATGACCCGGCAGCGCGTGCGCCAAAGCCACTACCAGAGCATGACGGAGCCGTGCCCGACATGCATGGGAACGGGGCGCGTCTTTACTCCAGAAACAATTGTGCGTCGGATGGAGCGCTCAGTTCGCCGCATGGTCGTCGAAGGCCGGAAGGACAACCTTCTCGTCAAGCTGCACCCCGATGTCGCCATGTACGTGCTGGAGCAGGAGCGGGAGCTGGTTCAGCGGCTTCAGAAGGCCGCCTCGTTTTCGTTGGAGCTCCGGGACGATCCATTGCTCAAGCCCGATGAGTTCAAGCTTGTCGTCAAAGGGCAGGGAAGAGATGTCACCCAGCAATACGCAGTCGCCTAGTCCCCCTTACTGAATTGCCTAGTCCGGAACTGGGTTGCCTAGTCCGGAACTGAATTGCGTAGTGCGGACTAACCGCCATCGACGATCAGCGACTGATTGAGGAACAAGGACTACCGAGGAAGAATTTTGGTCTTCGATCCTCAATCAGTCCTCGATCGTCAACCGTTCGTTTTAGTCCTCAATTCTACATCAGTCGTCGATCGTCAATGGCGGTTAGTCCGCATTACAATTCAGTAAGGCATCCACACATTACCAAGGACTATAAATTGACACTCGGCCGGGCACCCTTTAAGTTGAGAGGCTGTAACGGTTTCCTTCCACAGTTGTAATCCAATGGCATACGCAATCATCCGCACTGGCGGCAAGCAGTATCGGGCCGAGTCGGGCAAGACAATCAGAATTCCAAGCTTGCCGGGTGACGCGGGCTCGAAGGTGACGTTTAGCGACGTCATCCTTGGCTCCGACGGCGATAAAACTCACATCGGCATTCCGACGCTCCAGGGCGCCTCGGTGGCCGCTGAGATCGTCAAGCACGGCCGCGACAAGAAAATCATCGTTTTCAAAATGAAGCGCCGCAAAAACTACGCAAAGAAGCAGGGTCATCGCCAAGGCTTCACTGAAGTTCGTATCGGCGATATCACCCTCGGATAAGGGGACTTTCAGATGGCACAGAAAAAGGGCGTCGGTTCGTCGAGAAACGGACGCGACAGCAACCCGCAGTACCGCGGCGTGAAAAAGTTCGGCGGAGAAAAAGTAATCGCCGGCAACATCATCGTTCGCCAGTGCGGCACTAAGTGGCATCCCGGCCGGAACGTCGGGCTTGGCACCGACTTTACCATCTATGCCTTGATCGACGGCGTCGTCAAGTTCGAGCACAAGAACCGCACACGTTTCAAGATCAGCGTGTATCCTCCACAGGCTGCGACCGAAACAACGGTCTGATCCCGGTGTCCCATCTTGAACAATCGCCTCCGCATTAGCGGGGGCTTTTTGTTAGCCGAAACCTCCGGCTGCTGATTTGCGTATCTCTATATGACAGGACACTTCAACGAGAGACGACAATGGCGCTACTGGATAAACTGAAAGAAGAGCTTGATAAAGCGGGGCGGGCCGCACAGGGCGCGCTCGATGAGGGCAAGGTGAGGCTCGACGCGTTCCGCACCCGGCAGCTCGCCGACAAGGCGGCGCAGGCGCTCGGGTACGCAGTCTTTCGCGCCCGCCAGGGCGGCTCCGAGCTCGACACGGACACGAGCAGCCGCCTCTCGGCGACTCTTGCCACGCACGACGCCGAAGCGGCGAGCTATGAAGCGCAGATCGAGGAGCTGCGCAAGCATAGCAGGACGTGGGGAAGCTCGACGGCTTCGTCCAGTGCTTCGTCGACTGACGCATCATCGTTCGATGCTTCAGCATCATCGCCTGACGCATCGTCCATCCCTCATGTGGAGACGACTTCCGATCCCGCGGCGCATCCAGAGATTTGATAACCGGCAAAAGCATGAAAACGAAGGGCCCGGTTTCAGACCGGGCCCTTTTTGCTGAGCGGCTTCTGAAGGGCAAAAACAAAAACCGTTTAACAACGATGCACAGATGAAAATGATGACTGCAGAGCGTCGCTCATCGTGCGATACCCTTCGCGGCGTTCGGGCCGTTCCCTTTGTTGTTTAACACAAAAAACGAGTGACCACAGAACGACAGACTTTTCATATCTACGAGAGCCTCGGCAGTCATCATTTTCATCTGTGCATCGTTGTTAAACGGTTTTTGTTTTTGCCCTTCAGA
>JANYKY010000211.1 GCA_025357975.1 Gemmatimonadaceae bacterium | reverse complement strand
CCCATGACCGGAATCAGGTTTCCGACGTGCAGGCTCGATGCGGTCGGGTCGAATCCGCAGTAAGCAGACAAGGTTCCGCGCGCAAGCGATTCCGCCAGTCCATCTGTGTTCTGATGGAGCAGCCCGCGCCAGGCGAGCTCGTCGAGTAGAGGCGTCGGTTCAGTCATTCTCCAAAATAGAGAGCCACTGAGGCGGTGTCACGGTACGGACATTAGCTTATAGCCCGAATGGCAAAGCGCTCGGACTCATTTCGTCGCAGACATCCGACTCTCGTCAGAGTCCTGGCACTGATTCTCACGTTCGGTATCGCCAGTGGTCTCGGGGTCGCGTACGGCGCCTGGGCACTTGTGTGCCGCGGTGGAAAGTGCCCTCCCGTCGAATCGCTCAACGACTACACGCCGCGCCAGACCTCGAAAATCTACGCAGCCGACGGGCGCTTTATCGCCGAGCTCGGCAATGAGCGGCGCACCCTGGTAAAGCTGGAAGAGATTCCGCTTACAGTGCAGCAGGCATTTGTCATTACGGAAGACAAGCGCTTCTACAGCCACGCCGGCATCGACTGGCAGCGCATCTTCGGAGCCCTGGCAAAGGATGTAGTAGCCAGACACTTCGACGAAGGATTCTCGACAATAACGATGCAGCTCGCTCGAAATGTTTTTCCCGAGAGCATCACTCGGGAGAAGACTCTCGTTCGAAAAATTCGCGAAGGAAAGGTCGCGCGCGAGATCGAAACGAAATTCGACAAGAAGAAAATTCTCGAGCTCTACCTGAACCAGATCTCACTAGGTAACGGCGCCTACGGCGTCGAGACTGCATCGCAGCGCTACTTCGGCAAATCAGTTCGCGATCTCAATATCGCCGAGGCTGCAACGCTCGCCGCGCTGCCCAAAGCGCCGGAGAGATACAACCCGCGCAAGCATCCCGATCGCGCAATTCAACGCCGCAATACCGTCATCGAGCTGATGCGCCGCAATGGCGCCATCAGTGACGTCGAGGCAAGAGGAGCTGAGGCATTTCCGCTTCAGCTCGCAAGCAAGACAGAAGCGGGCGACACCGCTCCGTACTTTGTCGAATGGATCAGAGAGCAGCTCGATCAGCAATTCGGCCGACAGCTTTATGAACAGGGCCTGAAGGTCTACACGACGCTCGATCTCGACATGCAGCTGACGGCCGAACGGGCGATGGAGCTGCAGTTGAAGCGAATCGAAACCGGTCGGTTCGGCAAATTCACATCAGAATCATACGAGCACTACATAGCGCGAAGCCTCGCCGGAAACGAGCCTGGAGAAAATTCGCCGTACCTGCAGGGCGCGTTCGTGGCGATGGATCCAAGAAACGGCGCCATACGAGCGATGGTCGGCGGCCGTGACTTCTATGACTCGAAGTTCAACCGCGCGACACAGGCGCTTAGGCAGCCGGGCTCGTCGTTCAAGCCAATCGTGTATTCCTCCGCTGTGCAAAATGGTCGGCCGCCATCCTACATCGTCAACGACTCTCCGATTGTTGTCGAGCAAGGGACTGGCACCCCATGGCAACCGAAAAACTTCGATGGGAAATTTCTCGGCATGATGCCGATGCGGCGCGGACTGTATGAATCGCGCAACATTGTTGCAATCCGCGTCGGTATGGAGCTGGGCGAACAGACCGTGATCAACGAAGCGAGGAATTTCGGAATTACAACTCCGATTCCGCCGTATCCGTCGATCTTTATCGGGGCTGCTGACGTCATACCGATGGAAATGATCGCCGCGTATTCGGTATTCGCAAATCAGGGCATTCGTCCAGCTCCCAATGCGATCCTACGTGTCGAGAATGCACGCCAGGAAGTGTTGTGGCAGCAGACACCTACACGCACGCAGGTGCTGTCGCCGGAGGAAGCGTGGATCATGGTTGACATGATGAAGGACGTGATCAGGAGGGGTACGGCCGAAGGAGCTGTGTGGGGGGCTGGCTTTCATTTGCCAGCAGGTGGCAAGACTGGAACGACAAATGACGGGACGAATGTGTGGTTCATCGGATACACGGCCGATCTCCTCGCTGGTGTCTGGATTGGGTTCGATAAGCCACGGAAAATCATGAACGATGCGCAGGGCGGCAGGCTTGCCGCTCCGGCTTGGACCCAATTCATGACCGAGGTATATCGCAGAAAACCGGCGCCTCCGGATTGGCCACGCCCCCAGTCGATCGTCACGCGAGAGATCGATTTGACGACTGGATTGTTGCAGACGCCATATTGTCCGCGCGAAGTGATCAGCACCGAAGTTTTTATTCCAGGAACCGAGCCGACGCAGGAGTGCAATAAGCACACTGGCTATCAGCCGGGCTACGATTCGCTCGGAGCCGCTCCGGGTTACCCCGCACCGCCGAGATATTCGCCACCACAGACTTCAGGCGGCCAGCGTGTGATTCCGGGCGCTTCGCCGACACCTCGACGCATTCCCTCAGATACAAGCCGGGGCAGGAATGATTCGACAAGAGCGCTCGATTCGCTGACCACGCCTCACACCAGATGAAACGATACCGAGCCCGCTGGGTCGTGCCGGTGACGCAGCCGCCAATAGAGAACGGATGCGTCGTTGAGCACGATGGCAAAATTGTTTTTGCAGGCCCGGCAGATTCAGCGCCCGATGGTGACGACTACGATTTCGGTGACTCCGTGCTGCTTCCCGGGTTGATCAACGCGCACACGCACCTCGAGCTCACCTCGATGCGCGGCTTTCTGGAAGATCTCTGCTTCAATGACTGGATCGACAAGCTGCGCAGCAGCCGCAAGGAAGCGCTGACTGACGACATGCTTCTCGACTCGGCGCGTTACGGAATCGTGGAAGGCCTGCACGCGGGAATTACGACCTACGCCGACACATGTGCGACTGGCTTCGTGATGACAGCGATGCTCGAGATGGGTGTTCGCGGAATCATGTTTCAGGAGACATTTGGATCGGGCCCAGAGCAATGTGAGGCGTCGATCAAAGCGCTGCGTGCCCGGGTGGCCGAGCTTTCGCCGCTGCAGACGGATCTTGTGCGGCTCGGAATTTCTCCGCACGCACCGTACACTGTGTCCGACGTGCTTTACACAGCATGTGCGGAGTTCGCGCATGAAGAAGGCTGGCGAATGGGCCTGCACATCGCTGAAAGCGCGTCGGAACAGGAGCTCGTTACTTCGGGAACGGGACCATTTGCCGAGGAATGGATAGAGCGCGGACTCGAAGTCGTGCCGCGCGGAAGGTCGCCCGTTGCATTGCTCGAGAAAACGGGGTGCCTGTCAACGTCGCCACTCCTGATTCACGCTGTCAGGCTCGACGCCGAGGATATCGAGGCGATTGCTCGGCACAAGTGCGCGGTCGCTCACTGTCCTGCATCGAATGCGAAGTTCGGACATGGTATCGCTCCGCTCGCTCAATATCTGGCCGCGGGAATAACCGTCGGGCTCGGCTCGGACTCAGTAGCGAGCAACAATCGCATGGACATTCTCGAGGAGGCGCGCCTTGCTGTGCTTTTTCAGCGCGCCGTCCACAGGAATGAGACAACGATTCCCGCGCACACAGCGTTGGAGATGGCGACAATCGGCGGGGCGCGTGCGCTTAACATCGACGATAAAGTCGGGTCGCTCGAGGTGGGCAAGGATGCAGACTTTAGCGTTTTCTCTCTCGAAGCTGCGCATGTAACGCCGATTGGAAATGTCGATGCGGCGATAATTTTTGCGCTGGCTGGGGCGAAGGCTCAGTTCGTTGCGGTGAAGGGACGGGCATTGCTCGTCGACGGAAAGGTTGTTGATCTCGATCCGGGGCTGCAGGGTCGGGTACATGCGGCGGCCGAGGCGCTTTCTGCCTGGGAGAAAGACCAGTCGGCGTTCTGAGAGGGCTTCCGTTGCCGGGCGAGTCCGCCCCCAATCTGCCCGATCCGCGGCAAAAGTGGGTAGTCGTCGCAGTGGCGCAACACCGGTGGCCTTGGTGCGGTCACAGTCCAACCGATAACTTTAAAGAGCGGCAACGATCCACGATTTCGCTACAACTTGACCAAGGAATGTGATGGAACGCGACGACAACCACCACAAAATCTGGCGGGACGGAAAGTTCGTTTCCTGGGACGACGCCACCATCCACGTGATGAGTCACGTCGTCCACTACGGCTCGAGCGTCTTTGAAGGAGTCCGCTGCTACGCGACGCCCGAAGGGCCGGCCATCTTCCGGCTCGGCGACCACATGCGACGCCTCGCCGATTCATGCCGCATCTATCGCATGCCGCTCAAGCATTCGCGCGAGACCCTCATCCAGGCGGCGATCGACACCGTCGGGGAGAACGAGCTTCCGCATTGCTACTTGCGGCCGATCGCCGTCAGGACCGGCGAGCAGATGGGTGTCCTGCCGAATGACTGTCCTGTCGAAGTCTTCATCATTCCATGGACGTGGGGCCGTTATCTAGGACACGAATCAGCGGCCGAAGGCGTGGACGTCTGCGTGTCGAGCTGGCGCCGCGCTGCCCCCGATACATTCCCGACGATGGCGAAAGCCGGCGGGAATTATTTAAACTCACAGTTGTCCAAGATGGAAGCGAAGCTCGACCACTACTCCGAGGGAATCATGCTCGATTCGTTCGGATTGGTGTCGGAGGGAAGTGGCGAGAATCTCTTTCTGGTGCGCGACGGCAAGCTGTTCACGTCGACCGTTGCGTCGGGGATTCTCAACGGAATAACCCGCGACTCGGTGATGCGAATCGCCCGCGACGCGGGGTATGAAGTGATCGAGCAGGTGATGCCTCGCGAGATGCTCTATATCGCGGATGAGTTGTTCTTCACCGGAACAGCGGCGGAGATCACACCAATCAGGTCGGTCGACCGCATTCAGGTTGGCAATGGCCGCCGCGGCCCGATCACGGCTGCCATTCAGGAGACCTACATGGGAATCTGCGAAGGCCGGCTTCCAGATCCGTACGGGTGGCGGACCCCGGTACCGACTGGAGCCCACGCGGGTATTTAGTGACGACGAGTTGTATATTGTAGCCTGGCAGTAATAGCGCGACCCGGGAGGGTGCTTGATCGTAGGTTGTCTTGCACTGAACGCGTCGTTTGAGCCGCTCACCATGGTTCCGCTCAGACGAGCGTTGCGGTTGGTCATTGACGGGAAAGCCGAGATCGTCGAGGCGGACCACGATAAAGTGGTTCGTTCAGAACGGCTCACGCTTCCGCGCCCGGCAGTCATACGCCTGACGCGGTTCATCCACGTCCCTCGCCGTTTTCGCCGTCAAGTCACCAACACGTTCCTCTTCGCGCGCGATCGCTACCGTTGCCAGTACTGCGGCCGGATGCAGATCGAGCTCAAGCCGCGCGAATCACTCACACGCGATCACCTCATACCATTATCGCGCGGTGGGTCGAACGAGTGGACCAACGTTGTCACGGCATGCAGTCCATGCAATACTCGCAAGGCCAACAGCTTGCCGAATGAAATTGGGATGCATCCGCTGCACGCGCCGATCGAACCGCACTTCGTTCACCTGAGCTGGGCTGTTCGCCGGCTGACGCCGACACAGGCGCGATACATTCGCCTCTTTTACGGTGAGGGAACGCTACATCAGCTCGAAGATCTGGAGCATCGGCACCCAGTCAACGGACAGCCCATCATACTCCATGCGGATGGTTCTCACGGGCGAAACGTTCCCGAGCGTGCTTCGTAGCGCCTCTTTTCTCCACCAAGCAGTCGCACCATCACAGTCCGGACGCCGCGTCCAACAGCGGTGCCCGGATTTTTCTTTCCGCGCACCGCGGGCTTGAGCTCGCCACGGAGCCATTGCTCCACCTCGTCCAGCTCCGTGAGCGAGAGAGTTTCGATATCGAGAACAAGATTGTAATAGGTCTTCTTTCCTTTCTTCGGCGGCTGGATCGGCGCCGAGAAGGGAAGGTCAAGGGCTGACTCCGCGGCGCCGATGTCAGGAAAGGTTCCGAGAAATGTCGTCTTCTTTCCAACGGCGCGATAAACCTGAAACACTTTCGCCAAAGCGTCATATCGAACCACCGCATCCCAGTCCGCCTGCGCCGTAACGTCATCGAAAAAACCGCCGGTGCTCCAGCGCTCGAGCTTGTAATGCAGATGCGCAGGGAACCCGTTGCGAATGAGATTGAGCATTGCGCCGTCGGTGATGAGCGACGAAGAACGCACGGACGGGGGCTCGATCGCCAGCATTGCATGCTCAGGCATTACGAGCATGACTTGCGCCTTCTGCGCACCGGCGGTCGTGGCGAAACTCGCGAGCAGCAAACCAACGTAGATGAGACGCACGCGTGCCACGCGCTAGAAGCGGTCGCGGATGCGCACGAAGAAGTTCGCCGGTTCTTTCGATGACGACACGGCCTTCGCGACGTAGATGCCGAGGAGACCGAGATCGAGACCCGCACCGACGTCCGTCCGGAATGTGTGGAAGCCAGGAAAGGAACCGGACGGATACTCGAAGGTGCCTGCTCTTGGACCAACGAGCCAGCCTCGGCCAGCATCTAGAAATGCCACCGCTGTCGGCTTCACGCGAAACACCGCGCCTCTCACACGAATGCCGTTCCTGTTGAAGACGTCGAATAGCTCGCTCAGAAGCTCGTGCCGGTATTCAAGCTGAGCAAGCGCGACACGCTCGCACTCGGCGCCACCATTATTCGGCACTCTGGGATCAGAACACTGGCCAACGTCTGTGCCGATCCCGACGCGCCTGAAATCGAAGCCGGGGAGGGTCCCGATTCCGCCCACTGAGAATCTCCGCTCGAGCGGAAGCTCATCACCGCCGAGCTGCCCGCCGAGTACCAGGCGCGCGTTGATCTGGCGTTTGGGCGAGATGCGGTTGTAGCGCCTTATGTCGAAAAACGCGCGACCGTATGACCGATGCTCCTCGAGGAATGAGCCTCCGTTCAGCTGGGTGCGTAAATCTCCGATGCCATGTTCGTAGCTGGCATTGATCAGCCACCCCGCCCACGGATTGATTTCGCTCGTACGTGTGTCGAGATCGAATTGCACGTCCGCGACGTGAACACGCCCGTCATCGACATGAGGATTGGCGCGCCACCGGTCATCATCACGAAAGAGTGTGAAAACCGAGCGTGAGCTGCGCGAGCTCCACCTCTCGTCGCTGAGGCCGATCGTGAATGTGGCGCCTCCCGCAGTGAAAGCTGACGCGTAAGCGCGCGCACCGTGCCTCCCGAAATAGTCGAAGTAGTCACGCCTGAAAAAAAAGGCAGCGAGCCCCGCGTCAGGTTCGGTGAGCTGCCATGGCTCGATGGGCGTAACGACATCGAATGAGGTTGCGCCAAATGTAAATCCGCGCCGCCTGCCGAAACGCAGCTCCGCGCTCAGCTTGTGGCCGATGTTGTCCGCATCCCAGTGAAAAGCGTCGGCGCTCCGCAGAATTCCAAAGGCCGACAGTGACAGGTCAGCGCGGCGCATCCGGTTCTTGTATGTCGGCCCAAACAGAATGGGGAGTCCTTCGACCCGGTTGTACGCTTTGCCCGATGTCAGTCGCAGGCCACCGTGATCGTCGTCAGCAAGAACTGACCGGAGGTCGAGCGTCGTGTCCCGCGTCGATGTCGTGTCCTGTGCCGCGCCTGCTCGCGCATCCAGGAGAGCGGCGAATACAATTGCCAGCGCGATCCCTCGAGTTCTCACGTGCCTGTTGTACCGGTTTGCCCGTCTGCAGCGCGACCGGAGTCGATTCCGAGCCGCTTCATGCGACGGTACAGGTTTGGGCGGTCGGTGTTCAGCCATCGCGCGGCCTCCGCAATGTTACCATCGGCGTTGGTGACGGCGGTTTCGATAATGCGACGCTCGTAATCATCGAGCGCCTCTGTTAACCCACCGTGCTCAGTTACTGCGTCAGAAACAGTTTCGGGCACAAAGCGCGTGACGGTTGATTCTCCGCCAAGGATTGCCGAGAGAGTGCGCGCACTGATTTCGGCGCCTGGGTGAACGATCGCAGTGCGCTCGACGATATTAGCGAGCTCCCTGACATTGCCGGGCCATTGATACTTTATCAGGAGCTGCATCGCCGCCTGTGACCATGTCGGTGGAAGCTGTCCCGTTTTCCTGAAGTTCAGGAGAGAGAAATGGTGCACGAGCTGCACTACGTCGCCGTCCCGCTCTCGCAGTGGAGGCAACGCAACAGGAACAACATTAAGGCGGAAGAAGAGGTCCTCGCGAAATGCTCCGTCGCGCACGGCGCGCGCAAGATCGTGATTCGTCGCGGCGATGATTCTGACGTCAACCCGGATATTCCGGTTGCCGCCGACACGTTGTATCTCCTTTGCTTCGATTGCACGCAGCAGCTTGGCCTGCGCATCCAGGCTGAGGTCGCCGATCTCATCGAGAAAAAGCGTTCCCGGGTGAGCGAGCTCAAACCGTCCAACGCGTGCCTGGGTTGCCCCGGTGAACGCGCCGCGCTCGTGACCGAACATCTCACTCTCGACGAGCTCGCGCGGAATAGCCGCGCAGTTCACCCTGACGAAAGGCTTGTCGCGACGCGTACTCGCATCGTGAAGCGCAGATGCAACCAGCTCTTTTCCTGTTCCTGATTCTCCGGTGATCAGAACCCGCGCGTCCGTTGCCGCCACCGTCGCAATGAGCGCCCGAACTGACGACATCTGCGGGCTGTCGCCGATCATGTCGCCGGCAAGCCCAAGCTCGCGCCTCAGCTCACGCGC
>JANYKY010000203.1 GCA_025357975.1 Gemmatimonadaceae bacterium | reverse complement strand
GTCGGACGTTTCATTTACGTGTCATCCCTTGGCGCCGACGACGGCAAGTCGGACTATCACAAGTCGAAGCGCGGCGCGGAAGATCTCGTAAAGAATTTCCGCGGCGGCTGGATAATTCTGCGACCGGGGAACGTTTATGGTCCGGGCGACGAAGTGGTGTCCCTGCTCCTGCAGATGGTCAGAACACTTCCAGCCATCCCGGTCATATCGGGTGGCGACGACAAGTTTCAGCCGATTTGGGTCGATGACCTTGCGCTCGCAATTGCCGACGCGGTCGAACGCACGGATCTGCACGGCCGGATCCTCGAGCTCGCGGGCGACGAGACTACGTCAACGAACGATCTCGTCGATCGGTTCAAGGCGATCACCGGGCGTTCTCCAGCGCGGATACCGATACCGGGATTCCTTGCCAGCGCTGGTGCGGCCGTCGCAGAGCTGGTCGGCATGCCGTTGCCAGTGAATGAGGATCAACTGATAATGCTGCGCGAAGGAAACGTGATCGAGACCGCTGGGAGCAACGCGCTTACAGGCGTCTTCAAGATCACTCCAACAACATTGGAAGATGGGCTGAAAAAATTGTCAGAGGCCCAGCTCGAGCAGACTCCTGATAAAGGAATTGGAGCGCTCAAGAGAAAACGAATCTGGGCCGATATCACTGGCAGCAAGCTCACGCCAGAGCAGCTCTTCGAGCGATTTCGTCGTGACTTCGATGAGGCGACGCCGGGTATCCTCAATGCGAAGACCGAGCCGGAAACATCGTGCGAGTTGAAGGAAGGCGCGACGCTGACCATGTCCCTTCCTCTCCGCGGGAATGTGCAGGTGCGGGTGCAGGAGCTCACCGAGCGGAAGGCGACGCTAGTTACTCTTGCTGGCCATCCCCTCGCCGGCGCTGTGCGCTTCTTATCAGAACAAAGAGGCGATCATCTGCGATTTGAGACTCAGGTTTACGATCGGCCTGCGAATCTTGCCGACTGGCTCGCCATGAAGACGGTCGGTGAGTCGATGCAGGGGCTTACGTGGGAAGGACTCGTCGGGCGGATGGTATCGGAGAGCGGCGGGGTTGCTGCAAGCGGAGTCGAGAACGATGAAGAGAGTCTCGACGAGCCTCAGGCCGAGCTGATCGAGGCGTGGGTCAAGGATCTCGTCGCCGAGCGAAGGCGGCATGCCATTTTGTAGCCGCTTCGGCCGTCTTGTTCAAGCTGGATACTTGAGATCCGCCTCATGCAGCTGACAATGCTCCCCGCATCCGAGGCGGTATCGATTTTTCGCGAACCATCGATAGAACTTTTCAGCGAGCGGCCGCGCGAACGGAATTGAAAATATCCACGTGATGAGCCTTCCCTTTGGAAGGACGTCTATGATGTGCTCCAGTGCCGCCGCGCCCTGCCAAGTATGGCCCGTGTGGTTCTCGATGAATTGAACTGACTCGAGATACGCCTTCGCGGGAATCCAGGGATACCGAGCATAAAGTCCGGGCGTCTGTGATGGAAGAATCTCGAGTTCTCCATGTCGGTCCCACGTCAGCAGCATGCGGACGAGCTTCTTGCACACATTGCAAAAGCCGTCATACACAACGGTATACGGCCGTCCTGGAGATCCAGACGTCGGGGCATCCTCGGGAACAACGTCGTGACCCTTGACCGTAAAGCGAACGATCGGAACCGTCATGCGACGCTCGTCACAACGTTCGGCGGGTGCGTCAACGTCGCATGAACGGCGCACAGATCGGCAACGCGTCCAGCAGCAGCCTTGCGTTCCGGAGCGAGCGACGGCCATTCGATATTCATTGCGATATCGCCGACACGATGCGGGTCATCGACGAACTTCCACGTCACGTTCACGATGATGTCGTCCGAATCGAGCCTTGCATTACTCGCCCATGACGCGAGAACTGAATACGTGCAGAACGCGAGGCTGCTGGCCAGCATGTGGAACGGGGAATAAAGCTGGTCGCCGGAATCAGCCTCGATTGTCATGGGACCTGTCGTTGGCTCCAGCCGAATTCCATCTTCACCGACGAGCGTGATCTTCATGGCCT
>JANYKY010000192.1 GCA_025357975.1 Gemmatimonadaceae bacterium | reverse complement strand
CTGATCGCGCGGGCGAGTTCGACGTGGCCAATCGAGTCGATATCGCCTTCAGGCTCGAGCGCGATGAGTACCGCGGAGAGAGCCGGTTGCAGGCGAGGATCGCTGACATAGTGCCGAGCGCCTGATTGCGCATCGTTGCTGGCAAGTGGCGTGGGCGACAAATCGACGCGCCCCTCGGGCCTGCTGTTCGACCCACTCTCGACCGCGTGCGGGAAGCGTGGATGAGCATACTTCAGGTCGATCTGCCGCATGCTCGAGTTCTCGATCTTTTTGCGGGTTCGGGCGCCCTCGGACTCGAAGCGATTTCCCGCGGGGCCTCCTCCGCCGATTTTGTTGAAAAAAACGTGAAGTCGATACGGTTTCTGCTCGCAAACATCGATGCTCTCGGCGCAGGCGATGTGACGACGGTGAAGAGATCCGATGCAATGACTTTCGCCGGCGCGCTCGCGGATCGAAGCTACGATGTTGCATTCGCAGACCCGCCATACGACGGAGATTTCGCGGTTCGTCTGGCTGCCCTCTGGCTCGCGCGGCCTTTCGCGTCGATACTCAGTATCGAGCACAGGGCCGGCGAAAAAATGCCGGGAGCCATCGATACGCGCCGCTATGGTACCAGCGCAATCACTTTTTATCGCACCGAGGACTAGCGTGGGAACAGTCGCGGTTTACGCCGGCAGCTTCGATCCGATCACGCGGGGCCACGAGGACTTGATCCGGCGAAGCTGTGAATTCGTCGACAAGCTGGTGGTCGCCGTAGCGCGCAACAGTTCAAAAAAACCACTTTTTACTGCCGATGAGCGCGTTGAGTTAATTCGTAAGGCCACCGGATCTGACCCCGCCGTAGAAGTCCGGCAGTTCCAGGGGCTGCTCGTGAATTTCGCTCGAGAAGTCGGGGCTTCGCTGATCATCAGGGGCCTGCGAGCAGTCAGTGATTTTGAGTATGAGTTTCAGATGGCGCTGATGAATCGAAATCTTTCTCCCGGATTGGAAACCGTTTTCATGGTTCCTTCGGTCGAGACGACATACATCAGCTCGAGCATCATCCGCGAGATCGCGCAGTACGGGGGCGCGCTCGACGGTCTCGTGCATCCGGCGGTAGCCGAGGCTTTGAAGGCGAAATTCGCGGCCGGCTCGCAGGAGTAGATGACCGGGTTCATCGATGCCATCCGCAGTCGAGCGAAGATGCTCGATCGCACAATCGTATTTCCGGAATCGCAGGATGAGCGTGTTCTTGCCGCTGTCGAAGCGCTTGTCGCGAGCGCGATCGTTCGGCCGGTTTTGATTCTCGACCCGGCGTTGCCGGCTTCTCACGCGCGCGCGATCGCCACTGGATCCGCGACAATCGAGGGGGACGGCTCTCCCTTGCTCGAATTCGCTGACAAGCTCGTCGCAAATGGGACATTCGATGGCTGCGTCGCGGGCGCGGTCCACACAACTGCTCAGGTATTGCGTGCCGCCATTCGGAACATCGGCGTGAGGCCGGGGATGCGAACTGTGTCGAGCGCTTTTTACATGGTTGCGAGCCGCCAATGGGAAGCATCGGACCAGGTGCTGACATTCACTGACTGCGCGGTAGTTCCGTACCCGACTGCCGAGCAGCTTGCGGACATCGCTATTGCTGCCGCGGAGGACAGGAAGCTGATTGTTGGCGATGTTCCCCGTGTTGCGCTGCTGTCGTTCAGCACTGCGGGGAGCGGCTCGGGGCCGTCAGTCGAGCTGGTTCGGCAGGCGCTGACACTCATCCGGGCCCGCAGCCCATCGCTGGCGGTGGACGGAGAATTGCAAGGTGACGCCGCGTTGGTACCTGCGGTCGCGAACCGAAAGTTTCCGGGTTGCACCGTGCCTGGCGATGCGAACGTGCTAGTCTTTCCGACACTCGACGCGGGGAACATCGCTTACAAGCTGGTACAGCGGTTAGCTGGTGCGAGCGCGATTGGTCCGGTGCTTCAAGGTCTTGCGAGACCAGCCGCTGATCTCTCGCGCGGAGCAGTGCCTGAGGACATTATTAACGTCGCCGCGATCACCGCGCTTCAGTCGGCTGATGCGGCCATGAAACACACTCGGAGACAAGCATGAGTTTCTCGATCAGCAAGCAGGGGGAGGTTGTCGTTGTGGATGTCGAAGGACAATTGATTGTTGGTAATCGCCAGGAGCTCAAACAGAAGGTGCTCGACGAGCTGGAAAAAGGAGAGAAGAAATTTCTCATCGATTTCAGCCAGACTGGTTACATCGACAGCTCGGGCCTCGGCGTACTCGTATCGCTTTCGAAAAAGATTCGCGAACAGGGAGGCGAGCTTCGGCTCGCGAACCTGAACGACGATCTTCAGACACTGTTCGAGCTCACCAAGCTCGACACGCTCTTCCAGATCTCGGACACGCGGGAGCGCGCGCTAGAGAGTTTCTAATGAGCGACGCAAAGGTCGCTTTCGACGTCGAGATTCCGAGCGACGTCAAATACATCGAAGGGGTTATCGAGCTCGCGACACGAAAGTGTCGCGAGCTTTCCATACCACCCCGAAAATGTTCGCTCAATGTCCGCGTCGCGCTCGCTGAGGCGATCTCCAACGCGATAATCCGCGGCAACGGTGAGGCGGCGCAGAAACACGTTCGCGTTCGCGCGGTTGCCAGTGACAAGGCGGTCGTCTTCGACGTCACGGACGAGGGCGAGGGATTCGATCTACATGCCGCGCGCCCGGATCCAACGGCCCCGGAAAATCTCATGCTGGAGGATGGTCGCGGCCTGTTCTTGATGGAGCGGCTGATGGACCGAGTCGAAAGATTCCACTCGGATGGAAACGTCGTCAGGCTTACGCTCAACCGCGAATGAAAGAACTCGAGGCAGTTCTCGTCGCATTTCGCGAGTTGACGCGATGTGATGCGGCGGTTTGGACTGCCGCTGACGGTGACGGCCACCTCGTTTTAGTCGCAACGTCAAACCTTCGCTTTCCAAAGCCCGAAACCCTTCCGGACTTCAACGCACGCATGCCGCTGTCGGTGAACGGCGGGACCATGCTCGTAGCCGCGGTGCCGGGCGTAAAGCGAACGTGGATTGCGGTCTCCAGTTCCGATGGTGTGTCGGACGTGGACCAGCACATGCGCATGCTCCTGCCGTTCGCATCGCAGGTTCTCCGCGGTTCGCAGGAGGTCGAGCACGCCGCAATGGAGCTCGCCGAGCGATACGAAGAGATCAATCTTCTCTACACAATCGGCGAGATACTGGGGCGCACCGTCACACTCGAGGATGCGGCAGCGACGATTCTCACCGAGATATCGGAGATAGTTGGTGCTCGTCATGCGTCGATTCTGGTGCATGAGGCTGGCACTGAGACGCTGCACGTAGTGGCGGCGATTCCCCCGAGTGCGCGCAATGCGCCGCCGATGAGAGTGGACGATTCAACTTGCGTGTCGGCCCGCGTGTTTCGCACGCAACATCCGCTGACAGTCCAGGCCGGCGAAATGGAATGCGATGCCGAGCGCCCTTACAGGCGTGGCGAGATGCTCTCGGTTCCCATCATGTGGACAACGCCCACCGGCGGAGAGCCGCTCGGTATCGTGAATCTTTCAGACAGAAGATCGAAGCAACCATACAGTGCCGGCGACCAGAAGCTCGTAGCCGCAATTGCTACTCAAATCGGCACGGCGATTCAGAATGCGCGACTTGTAAAATCGTCGATCGAACAGCAGCGGCTGCTTCAGGAGATGTACCTCGCGCATGACCTGCAGATGAAGCTTCTGCCGAAGACAAGCATTGTGGCGCCGGAGGCCGAGGTTTCAGCCCGGGTCATTCCAGCTGAGAGTGTTGGAGGAGATTTCTACCATCTCTTCCGCATGCCGCGAGGCCGCACCGGCGTGATGATCGGTGATGTCTCGGGACATGGATATCGCGCCGCGTTGATAATGGCACTGGCGATGAGTGCATCGGCCATCCACGCGCAGAGTGCGTCCAGTCCGGGTGAGATGCTTGGCGCGCTATTCGGAAGCTTGCGCGAAGAATTGTCGTCGACCGAGATGTACATATCGGTTTTTTTCGGCGTGATCGATCATAGTGCGGGAAGGTTGCGTTACGCGAACAACGGACATCCACATGCTTTTCGCATTTCTGGTGAAGGAATCGCGACGCGCTTGCAGGCCGACACGCCACCAATGGGGCTTACCGATGAGCCCTCG
>JANYKY010000177.1 GCA_025357975.1 Gemmatimonadaceae bacterium | reverse complement strand
TGCGATCAGCTCGCCCCGGGCCGAGGCGATACCAAGGTTCCACGCGTCTGCAAAGCCATTTCCTTCCTGCTCGATACAGCGTACACACCCGTAAGACTCAGCTATCAGTCGCGAGTTGTCGGACGAGCGGCCGTCTACGACAATAATTTCATGATGCGAATAGGTCTGGCTCAATACGCTTTCGATGGCCTGTGCGAGAAAGCGCTCACCGTTTCTGACCGCGATCACCACGCTCACGAGCGGCGAATCTGCTCTCACCGATGCCGCCGGGCGCGCGTATGAAGACCCTGGAGCAACCGTGTCAGGTTGCCGCTAAACATCGTCTGCTCGGTAAAGTCATCCGCCGCTTTTTCTCTTATCACGTCGTGCGGGTGAACGAGAGGAAAACCGATCGACTGTACCGGCATGTCGGCGTATTCGCTTCCGACCCCATTTGTGGAATGCGTTGCGTCGGATCGGAACCCGAGATTGGAGACGAGATTTACCGATGGAACAATGTTGAGGCACTGATGCTTCCACGCGGAAAACACGAGCTGATAATCCCAGGTGTTCATGCCCTCGTAGGTTTTCTGAAAGAGATAATTCCAATACCGTGCAGCGTTTCGATCGGCAAGAGTGTCAAGCCACAACGTTTCGCGTAACTCTGGCCACGCGCTCAGGTCAGCGTCATACAAACGCCACGCTCTGCGCCACGTCGCCCAGCCCCAGATGTGGGGGTATCGGGAGAAATAATAACTGTAGTCGCGGTTACCAGTGCCCGATTGAAAATTACTGCCGGCAATCGACATGACTCTGTCGTCGTGGCGGTAGCGCTCGATCATCTCGTCGCAAAATCGGAAGAACGTGGGGTCGGGAAGGCAGTCGTCTTCGAGAATGATCGCCTCTTCCACCTCGCTAAAGACCCAGTCGAGGCCACTCTGGATCCTCCGCTTCAGTCCGACATTCGCATCTGAAAGACTGGTGAGCACGCGGCAGTCCCAATCGATTTGCGCGGCGATATCCCGAGATGTTTTGCACTTCTCCTCATCGTCCGGAACATTCAGCCTCGGACCGTCGGCGACAATCAGCAATTGCGAGGGCTGCGCTTTTCGAATCTGTTCCATGACCTTCGTCGTCGTGTCGGGACGGTTGAAGATCATGAGAACTACCGGTGATCGTACGCGCCATTCTTCACGTTTGCCGCTTGTTGATCGAGTGCGCTTCGACGGCGCAGACGCTGATCGCTGCATCGTGGTTATGCGGGCGAGATCAGGGACGCGATAGCTCGCGCAATTTGCCTGGTGTCTGTGCCCAGCTCGAGGTGATAGATCGGTACCTGGCGGCAAACACTTGCGATGATCTCAATCGTCTGGCGGTTCGAGCCGGGCAGCTGTGACAATGTGCTGGGAGATATTGCCAGCACAGCCGCAGCAGGCGAAGCGACCCTCATCGAAGTGTTGCGGCCGCCCGTCACGCGCGGAAGTAGAATGGCGCGCAACGGGAACTGAGTGATCAGCGTGTCCGCGAAACCGTGTTGAAAAAAATACAAGGCCTTCTCGGTGCCGAGGTTTTCACGATTGCTGATCAGCGGCGCGAGAAAGGGAAGACGCGACACGTCATCAGCATGCGTTTTTCCCGAGTTATAAAGGCTCCACACCGCAGGGGCGATGCTTGGTGAGAGAATGCAATAGTCGTCGGCAGCATACCGAAGGCCTCCCTCCATGCACGCTATGGCGGTGTTCGATTTGCCAGCGCCGCCTTTGCCGGCGATCAGCACTCCACCCGAAGTCGTACCCACCGCTGCTGCGTGCACGACCTGCTGGCCTCGTCTCTGAAGCCACCAGTTGAGAATTCGCAGCAACGGGGCGGCGCGCTCATAAAACGGCATCGACTGCGCGTCCCGTAGCCAGTAGATGGCCTCACTGCGCTCTGCGTCGAAAATGCTCAGCAAACTGGCATCGCCCTGAAAGGCGGTGGAGATGCGCTGATCATTGTAGCCGGCAACGTCACCCCGAAATGTCACCGATTCGGGCCGCCACGTCGGGTGTGGCATCGAAACGCCACTGGATGCAGTGTCCCACAGCCAGACCGTGAGCGCAGCATCTGGATGTGGAGCGACGGCGAGGTGTTCGAGCGCGGGTAGAACGAGGTGCGGGAGTGTTGGGCCGGCGAACCGGAGGCGCACAACAGCTCCAGCAATATCGAAAAAGCGTTCAACCGGCTCCTGAGAACCTTGCACCGCGCGCAACGACGCTGCGTACGCTGTCTCGAAGAACGCGAGGGCATCCGAAGTGCCATTGAGTTTGCGCAAAGGCTCGCTCGCACGATCAGCGTGCGGCGATCCAACCGGGCTCATTTTGGAGTAGCTGTGGATTCTTTGAGTCGGGGCCAACCGGTTGCATCGACCTCATGGACCGGGTCGAGAAGAAGCAACTCCTGCATGTCGGAGAATCGATTTAACACCGGAACGGTGAATCTCTTTTTTTCTCTGGCAGCGTGGGTTCCTACAAACGAGGAGGAACCGTCATTGCCCGTTTCGGGAGGGGCGGGAACAAGCGTTACGATCTGCTCAGCCTGTAGCTCCGCGAGCAGTTGATCTATCGCCGCATCGATATCGGTACGCTCTCCATCGTAGTGTTGCGCAACTGATTCGGCAATCGCCTGATGTCCAGCGCCTCGCTCAATGTCCCGCCAGATATCGGCGCCGATTCCTTCAAGGCTGTAGTAGTTGCCGGTATCGAGGTTCACGATAACAACTTCGTCGTCGAATGCTTCGTGAACGACCTGTGGCAGGTTGATTTTTGGGTACATGGGCAACACTCAGGAAACTCGGGTCGAATGCACAACGTGAATTTAGTAGCGGTGCGCGAAACGCGCAGCACTGATCAACGCGCACTCATCAATCTGTCGTACAGCATCAGGTACCCATCAGTCTGCGCTCGAGCTCCGCATTGCGATAAAACGCTATCGCGGCAGGATTGTGGCGTGATAGTTCCGGCGGCAGCCTGGCTCAGGACTTCGTGAATACCGCGTGCAAGGTCGTGCGCGTTCGGTGACTTTGCCAGATAGCCGTTAACTCCCTTGCGAACGAGGTCGGCGCCCAAACCGGAACTGTCAAAGGCCACAACCGGTGTTCCGCAAAGCAACGACTCGGGAATCATCATTGGCCCGGCATCTTCGAGTGAGGCACACACGAAGGCATCGGCCGCTTGATAGGCGAGCGCCATCAGTCGATCATCGGCAATCTGGCCGAGGTTGAAACACTGAAACGGTAACAATTCCGGATACTTCCCCGCTCCGGCGCCGACCGTCAGGACGATTGGCGGTGGACCGGGGCCAAGCAGCGCCCCAAGAAGCCCAAGAGCTTCGACGATGTATCTCATTCCCTTTCGAGTATCGCGATGATTGGCGGCGCCAATGAAAATGACCTGCGCGTCGACTGGCAATCTCAATAATTTTCGCGCACCCTCCCTTCGGCGCGGCCGAAAGACTGCGTCATCGATTCCGGACGGGATCCTGACTCTCGGCGCATCTCGAAACTGCGAGCTTCGCTCAGCTACTTGCAGGCTCCAGTGTGACGCACCCACAAGTGTGATCGGTACATCGCGCAGCCAGCGACTTTTCGAGATCCATGACCGTCGCGACGTGTCACCCTCGTAATTCGACCGCAGAATCGGACAGCGACCGCATCGTCTCGTAAACCCGTCGCAACCGCCGGAGTAATGACAGCCGCCTGTGAGGGGCGACATATCGTGCATTGTCCACACAACTGGGGTACGGTATCGCAGCCAAAGCTGATGGATATCATAGGCGAACAGGAATCCCGCGATCCAGTGCATGTGGATGACGTCGGGTACGACAGGAAGGTCAACCTCGTAGGGGTAACGGCGCGACAACCACGAGAGGTCAGCCGAGAAATCGGATATTGGACCGCCCTTTCGCGAAGCGATTGTCGAGCTCTCGTCCCAGTGATGATTGCCTGCTTCGATCACTCGATGGTGGTCGCCCGCTTTTTTGGCGACTATCATCCATGAGTCGCAGCCAGCGGCGAGGAGGCCAGAGTGGATCCCGTGAGCGGCTTTTCCAGCGCCGCCGAACGGTCCGTAAGTGTTGAAATGAACAACTCTCATTTCAGCGACCTGCCCCCGAATTACGCCTGATTCGTCTTTATGGCCTGATCGATGGCGTGTGCATCCCCTTTGCTGAGCCCGGTAACAACGATTGGCTCGACCCCGCCGGAAGATTCAATCGTTATCGACGAGAATAGCATCCCGTGAGTAGCGCGGACTGAAGCGATGTGATCGACGTTAATCGTCTCCTCCGTCGATCCAAACCAGCGCCGCTTTGTGTACGTGATCTGGTGTCCCTCGACATCGAGTGACGTTGGGAAGATGTGGTTCCCGTGTGTGAGCCTGCTGGATTTGTAGATCATGATTGAAGGTCGCGCTAACTGTGGCCACGCGCTAGAGAAATGCAGCGCCCCACTCGACGAGGCGCCACGACGAAACGAGGCCGTTAGTGACGAACGGATCGCCCGTGATAAAATCTTCTGCGGCTTCTTTCGTCGGAAAAATCGCCATGGCCCCGGTTGGAGGATTGCCGAGCGGGCCGGCGGCGACTAGCAGGCCGCGTGCATGGAAGTCGTCGAGTCGCGCGCGGTGAGCAGGGAAGTGGATCTTCAGGCCTGCTGCGGCACCGGGCGCCATGTCATAAAAGGAAAGAATTTTCATTATTGAGACCGTGAATGCGCGACCTGGCTGTCCAGCAGTTCAATAATCTCCTGCGTCGTGCCGGTTTCGCCAAGTCGAGGGAAGATCCGTGAGATGCTGTTCGTGTGAGCTTCGGCGTTCATGTCCGTCATCGCGTCGGTAGCGAGCGAGACATTATATCCCAGCTCATGCGCATGCCGTGCTGTCGATTCAACGCCTGCGCTCGTAGCCACGCCGGCAATCACCACTTGAGTGACTCCGAGTTTCTTGAGACGCGAATCGAGGTCAGTGCTCGAGAATGCGCCCCAGGTCTTTTTTGTAATGGTGATGTCGTTCGGATGCTGTTTTAGCTCCGGGACGAGCTGCGCCCAGTCAGCGGTTGGAGAGAAATTGCGGGATTGTTCGGTTCTGCCGGGAGCGGCTGCGTCCACGTTGACCAGAACAACGGGCAAGCCGTGCTTGCGAAAGGCATCGGCCAATTCACTTGCACGACCCACGACGCCGGCGGTCGGATGTGCGGTTGGGAGTCCAACGATCCCTTTCTGGAGATCGATGACGAGGAGAGCACTCTTCGGGTCGAGCTTGGTAACCGGCATTTGTTGTTCCTTTGTTATTGCAATGCGGTGTTCGGATGCATGTGTAACAGACTATTGCGCAAATGTGTTGCCGATCGTTTAGTAGGAGCGACGACCAGGAGGATTGACCGGTGTTGCGCAATTCCCGCCTCTCGCTATTGCTCGTGCTCCCGGCTGCTTGCAATAGTCAATGACCGCGTTCGTCGCGTTGTTGAGGGCCGTGAATGTGGGCGGCACTGGCAAACTCGCGATGTCGGACCTCAAGGCTCTTTGTGAAAGCGCAGGATTTACCTCGGTACGAACCTATATCGCCAGCGGGAATGTTGTGTTCGACAGCAAACTCGCGGAACCAAACGTAAAGCGTGAGCTTGAGAAAAAGCTTGCTGCGCACGCGGGCAAACCTGTGCAGGTGATGGTTCGAACGGGTTCAGAGATGGCGGCGGTGGCTCGAGAGAATCCGTTTTTCGATGCGCCGGGAAATCGCACCGTCGCAATCTTCCTCGACGGACCTCCGCCATTGGATGCGCTAGACGGAATTTCCGGTCAGGTCAATGAAAAAATCTCGCTCGGCCAACGCGAGATCTATGTACGCTACGGCGATGACATGGGCCACTCGAAGCTGAAAATACATGCGGCGAAGAACGGGACCGCACGCAACATGAACACGGTTGCAAAGCTCGCCGCGATGGCCGCTATCTAGCGCGCAGCGCTGCTGGAGACAACGTTCACCGGCGAGGAGCGGGGCGTAGCAATCGGGCATTGGCATCGTGGTCTGCGATATCGACGGCCATTGGTCCGCTGGTTGGAGGATGGATCGTTGATGCAACTTCCTGGCGTTTCATGTTTGTAGTTGTAGTCCCCTTTGCAATCGCCGGTGCGATTGCGACTACGCTCGCTGGCAGGGCGATCAAGGAGAAAGCGCCAGCGGGCGAAAGAATCGACTATGCGGGCGCCGCGCTGATCACACTCGGACTTGGAGGTGTCGTCGGTGCGCTGATTCTTGGGCCGGCACAGGGCTTTGTGGCGCTGTATCCCGCGGCGCTTGGCATCACCGGAATCGTTCTCCTGACCGTTTTTGTTGTCGTCGAATACCGCACGCGCCACCGCTTCTACCACTCGATGCTTTCGCCTCGAGGCAATTCTCCGGCGTCAATGCAGTGACGCTCGTTGTATATGGTGCGCTGAGCGGGCTCTTCTTTCTCCTGATGCTCGACCTGCAGAACGTTCTTCATTACAGCGCGGTTGCCGCCGGTGCATCTCTGTTGCCGATCAATGGCCTGATGCTCGTCATTTCGCCCATTGCTGGTCGTGCTTCCGAAAGGCACGGCGGCAAATGGCCGATGGCTGGCGGATGTCTCATCGCCGGTATCGGAATGCTCTTGTTTGCTCGCGTGCAGACGGGATACAGTTACTGGACGTCCGTCCTGCCCGCGGCGATCGTGTTCGGAACCGGGCTGTCAATTCTCGTGGCACCGCTGACGACCATAGCTCTGGCATCCATCGGCGAAAGCAAAGCCGGCCTCGCCTCGGGTGTGAACAATGCAGTCGCAAGAGTTGCTGGACTACTGGCGACTGCGATCATTCCATTTGCCGCAGGACTTGGCGGAGCTGAGAGCTTATCGGGGGCGATTCTAGCAAATGGATTCACCCGGGCGACGTACATTAGCGCTGGTCTGTGCGCGTCGGGGAGTGCGATTGCGATGGTTACAATAAGCAAGGAGCACAAGTGACGAGTCGATATCTCTTCGCAGCTGCGATTTGTCTCTCTCTGCCGGTGTTCTCCGCTCAGTCGCAACGTCAGATGCTGCAAGCGAGCCAGGCGGAGCAACTCGGGACTGTTCACCTCGGCACATCATGTAGACCTCGCGTAGCGCCACTGTTCGATCGTGGCGTCGCGCTCCTGCATTCCTTCGAATTTGGGGAGTCGATTCGCGCGTTCAACCAGGTTATCGCCGCGGACTCGACATGCGCGATGGCCTATTGGGGAATAGCGCTTAGCCGCTGGACCAATCCGATGGCGCCTGGAAACCGGCCCGTCTCGCTATTGCAACAGGGGCGGCAGGCGGCCGATACTGCGAAGCGCCTCGGTGAAGGAGCATCAGAACGCGAGCGAGAATACATTCGCGCCGTTGGGGAGCTGTACGACGACTTTGAGCACAAGGATCAGCGAACGCGTGTCGTTGCATATGAGCAAGCGATGAACGACTTGGTGCAACGGCAACCAG
>JANYKY010000139.1 GCA_025357975.1 Gemmatimonadaceae bacterium | reverse complement strand
CTCACGATTTCGCTTTCGTCCAGAACTATCGCATTGTCGAGCGACGCTCCCTTAATCAAGCCGCGCGAACGCAACCACTCTACTTCATTGACGAATCCAAATGTGCGCGCACGTGACAACTCCGCCTCGAAAGTGTCAGTCGTGACTGTAAGAGCGGTATTCTGTTTCCCGATTCGTGGATGCTGAAATTCTATCGTGACGTCGAGCTCGAGGTGCTTCGCCGGAAAGGCTTCGTAAACGGACTCGCCGTCGATGATTCGCACTGGTTCGCTCAACACCAGATAATCCGGTTCCCCGTCCTGTGCCGCAAGACCGGTTTGCTTCAACAGATCGAAAAACGGACTGGCGCTGCCGTCGAGAATCGGCGGCTCCGGCCCGTTCATGTCGATCATGACATCGTCGATTCCGATTGCAGCGACGGCTGCCAGGACATGCTCGACAGTATGAACTGTATTGTTCCCCGACCCGAGCTGAGTGCGACGCTCGCTCGCGCTCACCTCGAGTACGCTTGCATTTATCGGTGGTGCATCCGCAATGTCGCTACGCCGGAAACGGATTCCCGAATTAGGCGCCGCAGGGAAAAACGTCAGGCGGCACGGCTCCCCCAGATGTAGCCCGGCGCCCTCGAGAGTCGTCGCCTCGGCAACGGTGAAGCGGCTCACTTTGCTTCTCGTTCGTCGACGAGTTTTTCCAGTCTCCTCAACATTCGCGCAATCTTGAACAAGGCTCCGGTTGCACGCAACGATTCACGGTGGGGCCGTGCAGGATAACCGGACCATGACTCACCCGCCGGTACATCTCCGAACACTCCGGATTGTCCGGCAATGCGAGCACCCTTCCCCACATTGATGTGGCCGCCAAGGCCCGCTTGTCCCGCGAGAATGCATCCATCCCCGATGCGGGCGGAGCCAGAGATGCCGACCTGTGCCATTATCAGGCAGAGGCGGCCAATGCGAACGTTATGGCCTACCTGAACAAGGTTATCGATCTTGGTACCGGCGCCGATCACGGTGTCATCGATACTCCCACGATCGATCGTCGTGTTGGCCCCGATCTCCACATCATCGCCAATGATGCAGCGGCCAACGTGCGGAATTTTACGGTGGCTGCCTGCGTCGTAGACGTAACCGAATCCGTCCGAAGCGATTCTGACGCCCGAGTGAAGTACCACGCGCTCGCCGATTTCTCCGCCCGCATAAACAGTGACTTGCGGAAAAAGCCGCGAGCCATTGCCGATCTTCACGCCCACGCCAATTACTGAGTGCGCGCCGATAGCCACGTCATCGCCAATCACCGCGTCTTGTCCGATAACGACGAACTCGCCGATAGAAACGCGCGACCCAATTCTCGCCCCCGTTCCGATTACCGCGTATCGATGGATGGCGGGTACCGCCGGCTCGGCGACGTAGAGCCTGGGAAGTATCGCGAGCATGGATTCCATCGGCTTCGCGACGATAATCCGGCAAGTGGGGTTACCTGGCAGATCAGCCAGCTCAGGAGTGACCAGAACAATTCCGGCCGTACTGGCAGCGAAATCTTCCGCATATCTGCGATCGGCGAGAAAACTCAGTTGATTCGCTTTCGCGCGCTCCAGAGGAGCAACGCTATCGACTACTGTAGCAGCATCGCCGTGAAGTTCTCCGCCCGATAGTCCCGCAATGCCAAGAGCGGTGAGAGTGCAAGCACGCTCACCGCCGGGAGACACCGAATCGGGCTGATCAGCTGTCAATGCTTCGGCGCTGAGATTCCGCTTGGTCTGGGAGTGAGAGTCGACCCCAATGGTGCGGCGGGAGCCGGTTTCGCGCCTGCCTTGACGATCGCCATGACCTTTGCGGTAATGTCGAGATTCTTGTCGGCCGCAACAATTACGCTCGTCTGCGATGCGACGTCGAAAATCATCGAATATCCGTCCCGTGCGCGCACCTGCTCGATGACTTTCTGGAGATTATCCATCAGCGGACGAATGAGCTCAGCTTGCCTGCTCTGCATCTGTTGATCGAGGTTGCGGGCGCGTCCCTGATAATCGGCTTCCCGTGTCTGAATCACCTTCGCGCGAGAAGCGCGTGTCGAGCTGTCGAGCCCGGCAGCCTGCTTGTCGAACGTTGCTTCCATGGTTTGAAGCGAATCGCTCATTCGCTGAAGCTGCGCCTGGTACGCGGCGACTTCAGCCTTGAACTGGTTTTCGGCCTCGACGCGGCCGGGTGCTTCGGCAAGAATCGCAGCCGAGTTGATGAAACCGAACTTCGGTACTGCCTGGGCGGATGCCGAGGAGGCCGTTGCTGCACCTGCAATGAGTGCGAGCGACGCCGCACGAATCAATCCACGCATAAATACTCCGGTGTTAGAAGAACTGTCCAAGTTTGAAATGCAGCTTCCAGCCTGGCGCCGGATTACCGGCAAGGTCCAGGCGATCCAATCCATATCCCAGGTCGATGCCGATCGGGCCCAGCGGGCTCACAATAGCGGCTCCAAACCCAAAGGAACGGAACAGACGAGTGGGATCGAACTCCCTCGGCGAATTCCACACATTACCACCTTCGAAGAAGGTATCCAGATACAACGACGAGTTCACACGAAGACCGAATTCTCCGGTGCCGGTAAAAAATGCATTACCGAATGACTGTCGCGAAACACTGCTATTGCTTCCATCGGCATTTGCATTGAAGCCGGAAGGAGTGATCGAAAACTCTTCGTACCCGCGCAACTGTTCACCATACTGCGTACCGCCGAGGGCGAACGATTGGCTGTAGAAGAACGGGCCGGGATCACCGAACACCGCGCCCGCTTTCGCAGTCATTCCAAGCACGAACGTCATCGGCGAAGCCCCGAGTGATGCGACACCGATTCCGCCGATCGGAGCGTAGGCCTTCAGCTCAGTCGTGTACTTCTGGAACTTCGCTGTTCCACCAAGCGGGCCGCCGTTGAACTCGGCGACTAATGTCTGCGATCCACCCTCAGCCGGAAAGGGCAGTCCAAGCCTCGTATCGTGCGACGCGGTGAAGCCGACTGTCGACCTGAAACAATTTCTGCACTGATTGGCGATTGTGCTCAACAATCCTGTTCCACCGTACTTCACGCCCTCTGCACCATACGAAAAGAGCAGTCGGCTGTATAGTGAATTCGGAACGGGAATTCCAACCTGAAGCTGTGCACCGGTTCGGACGGACTGTCCAAGGTCGGCGATGGTGTAGCGGGACTGCGTGTGATAAGCCGTGACCGCGCCCGATATACGAGTCTGATTGATGTTTGGATCGGTGTACGTCATGTTGAAATCATTGATGTACTTACCGAACTGATACTGTACCTGGGCGCGCTTGCAGCGGCCGAGGAGATTTGGCTGGTCAAGGCCAACGAATCCGCCAATGCCGGTTCCCTGTCCGGTCGACGCGCCGAAGTTCACGTTGCCGGTACGTTTTTCCTTGACGTGGAAAACGATGTCGACGTCACCCTGATCTCCGACCGGCCGCGTATCCGGGGCCGGAAGCGGCGAGTCGAAGAAATTCAGGTTAGAGATATTCTGGTAGCTTCGGAGCAGGTAATTGCGATTGAACACCTGGCCCGGCGCGAGCACCACCTGCTCGCGAATGCATGAGTCGTAGGTGAAGTCATTCCCTTCGATGTCGATTCTGTTCACGATCGCGGGACTGCCTTCATCGACTTCCCAGCGAAGGTTGACGACGCGGACCGAATCGGTACCGGGTTGGCGCTCAACTACTGGCCGAATTCGAGCATAGATGTAGCCCTCATCGTTATAAGCGTCACGAAGCTTTTCTTCACCGGAATCCCACTTCGTCTGATCGAAGGTGTTCGCCGGATTCTTGTATGACCTCCTGACAACCCCGACAGCACGCTGCGAGAGGGTAGTAGCTTCGTTTGCAAACGGGTAGTACTGCTGGACCTCGCCCGTTGAGAAGCGCTTGTTACCGAGCACCTCGAACGATCCAATCCGGTATCGCGGCCCTTCACTGACGGTCAGGTCGATGACAGCCTTACCAGCCGCGCGATCGATGATCAACGAGTCGTTCAGGAGACGGAAGTCGATGTAGCCGCGGCTCTCGTAGAGCTGGGGGATGTTCTGCTGCAGATCGGTCGCATACTTGGAATCGTCGAACTCTCCCTTGCGAAACCAGTAGAAACCTTCGGGCTTCGACGTCATTGCCGCTGCAATGTCTTCAGCTGCTACATGCTTGTTTCCGTGCACCTTGAGGCCGGAGATGGCGAGCCTTCTGCCCTCCTCGACAGTGAAAGCGATCTTCACCTTTCCGTTATCCTTGAGCGTGTCCACGTGAACCCGCGCGAGGTAATAACCTTTGGCCTCATAAAGCGAATCAGCGCGCGCGACGGCGAGCGCAACCGCTGAAGGATCCAGGGGCTTTCCAACGGAAAGCGTAAGTCTGTCTTTGACGTCTTTCGGCGAAACGCGTTGCGGGCCAGTGACGCTTACGGCGGATACGAGCGGACGCTCCCGGACCACGATACTCAGTGTGGTACGGCGGGCCGCGGGAGGTACAGCGCACACGACCTGAACGTCTTCGAATTGGCCGGTGCCAAACAATGCCTTGATCGCCCGCTGAACGTCACGAAAGTTCAGCGTGGTGTGCGCTGGCAATCCCGCGCCGGCTCTGATAGTGGCGTCGGTGACACGAGAATTACCCGCGACGACAACCGTATCCGGTGTCGTACATGCGCCTGGTGTACTGGTGTCCTGCGCAACGGCCGATGACCCGGCTGCCATAATGGCCAGCAGGGATACTACATACTTTTGCATTGCTGGAATATACACGAATGAGTGTGAGAGGGTCCTTCTTCCGGTGGGTCTACAATTAGACAACGGGGCCGCAAAAGACGTTGCTTTATTGCAACGCTTTCGCGGCCCCGCCGCCATCCGGAAAGCTGACTAGGCCTTGGTAGTGCTGGTCAGCACGCGGAAGTCCAGCTTGTCGTTTTCGGGCCCGACATCGACCTCGATTTCATCGCCCTTGGCGAATTCGCCGAGAAGGATTTTTTCCGAAAGCGGATCTTCGATGTACTTCTGGATCGCGCGCTTGAGAGGACGCGCGCCGAACTTCTCGTCGTACCCGTGCTTCACGAGGAACGTCTTGCCTTCTGGCGTCAACTTCAACGTCAGCTCCTCGTCCACAAGGCGTTTCTGCACTTCCTTCAACAGGATGCCAACGATCTCGCCGATGTGCTCTTCCGAGAGCGGATGGAACACGATGACGTCATCCAGACGGTTCAGGAATTCGGGATTAAACACGTGCGCCATTTCTTCCTTCACCTTCTCGGCGATGCGCTCAAAGGCATTCTTGCCATCGGGCGAAGCGAAGCCCATCGACCGACCCTTCGTAATGTCTCGCGCCCCAACATTCGACGTCATGATGACAACAGTATTCTTGAAGTCGATCACCCGGCCGTAGTTGTCGGTGAGGTGACCCTCATCGAGAACCTGCAGCAGAATGTTGAAGACATCCGGATGTGCCTTCTCGATTTCGTCCAGCAGGACGACGCTGTACGGCTTGCGGCGAACTGCCTTCGTAAGCGTTCCTGAATCCTCGTACCCGACGTATCCCGGAGGAGCGCCGATGAGACGTGAAACGGAGAACTTCTCCATGTACTCGCTCATGTCCACGCGAATGAGCGCTGACGGATCCGCGAAAAGGAATTTCGCGAGCGCCCGCGCCAGTTCCGTCTTTCCGACACCTGTCGGGCCTGAAAAGATGAATGAGCCGATTGGCCGGTTCGGATCTTTGAGGCCCGCACGACTGCGGCGAATGGAGCGTGACAACGCTTTGATCGCTTCCTCCTGTGCTACGACTGATGCGTGCAGCTCTTCTTCCATCCGAAGGAGCCGTGCAGTCTCGGCTTCCTGCAAACGCATCACCGGAATACCGGTCCACCGGCTGACGATGAACGAAACTTCTTCCTCGCCAAGTACAGGCCGATGAGACTGGCGGTGCTTCTCCCAGTCTTCCTGCTTCCGCCTGATCTCGCCCTGCAGCTCGCGCTCTTTGTCACGCAGTGATGCAGCACGCTCGAAATTCTGATCGCGAACCGCAGCTTCCTTCTCAGTGTTCACACCCTCGAGCTGAAGCTTGAGCGCCGTGACTTCAGGCGGCGGAGCCTGCGTCGCCAACCGTGCGCGCGCACCAGCTTCATCGATCACGTCGATTGCCTTGTCCGGCAGGAACCTGTCGGTGATATACCTCTCCGACATTTTCGCCGCGGCAAACAGAGTGGTATCGGGAATCGTGACCTTGTGGTGATCTTCGTATTTAACCCGAAGGCCTTTGAGGATCTCGACTGTCTCATCGACTGAAGGCGGCTCGACAATGACGGTCTGAAAGCGTCGCTCGAGAGCCCCATCTTTCTCGATGTATTTTCTGTACTCGTTCAGCGTCGAAGCACCGACGCACTGAAGCTCGCCACGCGCGAGAGCAGGCTTGAGCATGTTGCTCGCGTCGATTGCACCTTCGGCGGCTCCGGCACCAACGAGTGTGTGCAGCTCGTCGATGAAGAGAATGATGTTCTTGTTCTGCGCAATCTCGTTCATGACGGCCTTGAGCCGCTCCTCGAACTGACCGCGATACTTTGTGCCTGCGATTACCGCGGCCATGTCCAGCGAGAGGACGCGGTGTTCGCGGAGACTGTCAGGGCACTCGCCGTTAGCGATGAGCTGAGCGAGACCTTCGACAATCGCCGTCTTGCCTACACCAGGCTCTCCGATGAGAACGGGATTGTTTTTCTTGCGACGCGTGAGGATTTCCATGACGCGCTCGATTTCCTTCGCGCGTCCGATTGTCGGATCGAGCTGCCCTTCGCCCGCCAGCTGGGTGAGATCCCGGCAGAAATGATCGAGCGCAGGCGTCTTCGATTTCTTTTCACCCTTTGCAGTCGATCCTGGCAACCCGGTCGGAGTGCCAGCCGGCGCGGCCGGAGTTCCAGCCTGGCTGACGTCGGTGCCGAGCAAGCGCAGGGTTTCCGCGCGTGCGGCATCGAGGTTGATGCCGGCGTCGGTCAATACCTGCGCAGCAATGCCCTTCTCTTCACGTAGAAGCCCGAGGAGAAGGTGCTCGGTTCCAACGTAATTGTGAGTCAGGTCGCGCGCCTCGGCCATTGCGAGCTCGAGGACTTTCTTGGCGCGTGACGTGTACGGCAAATCCGGACCGGTGGCGGCGGCCGCTTTGCCCTTCTTCACCGTGTCCTCGATTTTCTGCTGTATCTCGTCGAGGTCGATGCTCAGGTTCTGGAGGACCGCAGCGGCGACGCCCTCGCCCTCGCGGATCAGGCCGAGCAGAATGTGCTCGGTACCCACGTATTCGTGGCGAAGCCTTTCGGCCTCTTCTCTCGCCATCGCGAGAACCTTCCGAACACGCTCAGTGAAATTGTAGCCGTTCATCGCGTAGACCCCGTATCATCAGCGAGAACTCGTCGCACGTACTTCGCGCGCGCAAGATTCGCTTCGCTCGTCGTCAGTTCTCGTCCCTCGGCATGCGCCAGGTGAGCCGACTGACTGAATATCAGGAGCTTGTTGAGGGTATATACACTGAGATCGGGAATCAGTTTCAGGCCGACCGCCAGTCTGACGCTGCTCAGGTAGCTCATCACCTCGTCGAACGTGAGGCTGCGTGCGTACCGCAGAGTTCCATATGCGCGCCAGAGCTTGTCTTCGATAATATATCCAGCGTCCCGAAGCAATACTTTTCTTGCTTCTTCTTCGCGCTCGATGACGTGCTTCACGACTCTCGTCAGATATTCCAGAAGCTCTGGCTCGCTTCGACCGAGCGTCGTCTGGTTTGATATCTGGAAAAAATTGCCGACTACTTCGCTTCCTTCACCGTAAAGGCCGCGATACGTGAGGCCAACCTGCTGCAGCCCGGCGAGCACCTTGGCGATTTCCTTGGTCAGCACGAGGCCCGGCAGATGGATCAAGACCGACGCACGAAGTCCCGTCCCGGCGTTCGTCGGGCAAGCGGTCAGGTACCCAAACTCGCGGTGAAACGCGTACGGAACGAGCTCTCCAAGTTCTGATTCCAAAGCTTGG
>JANYKY010000134.1 GCA_025357975.1 Gemmatimonadaceae bacterium | reverse complement strand
CCGTATGCGTTTGTGATTCCAAAGGGCCAACGGCATGCTGCTGAAGCTGCAGATCTTGTGAACCTGTTTCGTGCGCAGGGGAGTGAGATCAACGTCGCTATGTCAGATTTTACGTTGCGTGAAAACCCGGGAACCGCGTCACAAAAAGATTCGTCGCTCAAGGGAAAATTGACAACTGTGCACTCAGGCGATTGGATAGTTCGTCTCGATCAGCCGTATTCGGCGTCAGTCAGGACTCTCCTCGCAATCCAGAAATTCAAGGCCGACGATCCTCCACCCTACGACGATACCGGCTGGACTCTGGACGTGTTGCGTCACGTCAACACGATCAAGGTTGCCGACTCCACAATCTTCACGAAGCCGATGCAGCTCATGACAGGCTCGGCTTCAGTCCGCGGGAACGTCGCTGCAAACGGTACTCTTCTGGTGAAGCACATGGGCGACTGGCGCTCGGCCGCACTCCCATGGAAAATACACGGCGCGAAAGTCAGCGTTGCCGATGCCGCGTTCACCGATGGCGGCGCGAACTATCCAGCCGGCACGTACATCGTGGATGGAGCATCGAGCGGTGCGCGCGATGAGATCGCAGCGCTTGGGCTAAATGCTGTATCAGCCGGGAAAGCGGTATCGGTGGCAAAGCACGCGGTTGCTGTTCCGCGTATTGCTCTCATGCATACGTGGCTCGAAACACAGAATGAAGGCTGGGTTCGCTTCGCCCTCGACCAGATGGGAATTCCGTACACGTACATCGCGGATCAGTCGATCAAGAAGGCCGGATTCCTCGACAAGTTCGACGTGATCATCTATCCATACGTGAACGGAACGTCGACGACGATGATCAACGGACGTCCGATGGTTGGCCCACCAGTCCCATGGAAGAAAACCGCCGCTTACCCGATGCTCGGCCAGTGGGACGAGACAGACGATATTCGTCCTGCGATGGGCCTGGATGGGCTCGCGGCTTTGAGAAAATTCGTGGAGCGAGGCGGGCTGCTCATCACGACAGGCAACTCCAGCCGCCTGCCGATCGACATGGGATTCAATAGCACTGTGACAGTCGTGCCGACGACACGCCTGAATGCGCGCGGAGGGATTTATCGCGCTCAAATCGCTGCGCCGAAGAGCCCTGTACTATATGGATACGACGATCCCACTTTCCCGATTTACTTCAATCAATCTCCGGTGATGGCCGTAACGCCGAAGGACACGACCGCGGAGAACGAAGGTCTGGATCCCGCAATCGCAGATCAGCGCGAAGCCCAGCGTGCGCGCGTAATCCTCAAGTACCATGAAAAGGCCGACTCGCTTCTGGTATCTGGCCTTCTTGCCGGTGGAGACGAGTTGTCAGGCAAGGCCGCGGTGGTCGATGCTCCAGTCGGGAAGGGACATGTGGTTCTCTTCGGCATTCGTCCGCTGTGGAGGTGGGAGTCGCAGGGGTCCTTTGCGATGGCGATCAACGCGATTGCGAATTGGAATCATCTCGCTTTCTGATCTTTCTCTCGAATCGCCGACAAAGGCATTTAGACGCAGAGACCGCAGAGACCGCAGAGACCGCAGAGGCCGCAGAGAACGACATTCATCCGTCTCGTGCCATGCCGCGAGATAGCGATAGAAGCAAATCTTGATTTTGGTTGACCGACATTCAGAGTTCGAGGTGCCTTCCGGAATATCGTTCCGCACATAGACAAACCCCCGTATGTGAAGTACGCTCGAGCGGCAGCTGACGCCGAGAATGTCGTTCTCTGCAACCTCTGCGATATCTGCGTCTCAAGGTTGTTGTTGTTGGCCGTTAGCGCGTGGCTGGCTTTTGGCCTGTGGCTTGTGCCTTGTGTGCCTTGTGGCTTGCCGTTTCGGAAACCGAACCCTTTCGAGCGTCGCTGTGTCAGAAGTTCCGATGATGGCACTTACGGTTCCCGACGCACGAGGGCGGGTGAGCGAGAAGCAACTGGTGGCACGGGTCATCGATGGCGACCCAGCCGCTCAGCGAGAGATGTACGACTCACACGTGGATCGCGTCTACCGGCTGGCCTACAGGCTTGCCGGTGAAGACGAGCTCGCGCGTGACTTCACGCAGCTCACTTTCATCCGCGCGTTCGAGCGGATCAGTGACTTCCGCAGCGAATCGTCACTCGCCACCTGGCTGCACACGATCGGCCTCTCGATCGCCCTGAACGGGCTCCGAAAAGTCAAAACGGCCCGCAATCGCGAAGCCCCACTCGAAGCCGCCTCATCGATCGGCATCTACACACGTGAGGCCGAGCCGGACCTCAAAGTGAGGCTCAACGCGGCAATTGGCGCGCTCAGCGACAAATACCGAACGGTTTTCCTCATGCATGATGTCGAAGGCTTTACGCACGACGAGATCGCAGCCGCATTGGACATTCCAGTCGGTACATCAAAGACCAGACTGTTTCAGGGACGCGCAAAGCTGCGCGAAGCCCTCGCGGATTTCAGGGGGGAATGGATTTCATGACAGACGACGATCGCAAAGACGATATCATCCGGAGTGCCGGGAAAGACTATAACCGCCCTCCTGCAACACCACGCGATGAAATGTGGACCGCCATCCAGGCCGCACGCTCGGCACCGGTTGCTGGCCCGAGACTCCACGTCGTAGCAGGCAGCGCTTCCCCCGCACGCTACGCAACCCGCAACGGCCTGGCGTCGCGTTACACCTGGCTCGGTGCAGCAGCTGCCGCCGCATTACTTGTTGCAACAGGTATTGGGATCGGGCGACTGACGTCAGCTCCATCCACTTCTACCCGTGTCGCAGTGGCCACGCCTCACGCCGCGACGGGGACGAACGCGCCACGAGTATCTCCAGTCCCTGAGCCTGCGTCGGTCTCAACAATCGCTCTGCCGACTTCATCGGAAAAAACAGCGTCTCCGAGAGAAGTCGCTTCGGCACCGAGAACACGCGAAGACATTCGGAAATCCCCAGGAATCATCGGGCGGGGAGGGCTGCGCGCGGTGAGCGCTTCACGAAACGCTCCGTATGCCGCGAATGAGCTCGCAGCGACCAATGTCTCATATCAGGTCGCGACAGAGAAACATCTCCAGAACGCCGAGGCGCTGTTGACTTCGTTCGCGCTCGAAGGGCGCGACGCAAAGATGGACACACAATTCGCAGGATGGGCAAAGGGACTTCTGTCCAACACTCGCCTGCTACTCGATTCACCCGCCGGTGACGACCCGCGGCGCGCGAAGCTGCTCGGTGATCTCGAGCTGGTGCTCGCGCAAATAGTACAGCTTTCGCCCAATGCCCCTCAACAGGACCGCGAGCTGATCCAGGGAAGTATCCGGAACGGACACGTAATGACACGCCTGCGCTCCGCGATTCCCGCGGACCAGCCGAGAGGAATGACTGACAAATGATGAAGACAATTGGACTTATCGTGGTGACCGCGCTGCTCGCGCCGGCGCCTTCCGCAAAATCGCCGAAATCACCTGTAACACCTTCCGCAGACGCGATGGTGTACATGAACCTCGCTCCGCCCGAGCCCTGGGTGCCGCAGGATGCAGCGGACTCTCTCTACCGCGCCGCGCGCGACGCGCTCAGTAAAGGCGACAACTCGCGTGCGGCAGACCTGTTCAATCAGGTCGTGCAGAAGTACCCGTCATCGACGTACGCGGGAGAGTCGCTCTACTACTATGCATTCTCGCTTTATCGCGTCGGAGGGACCCAAAAGCTGAAGGCGGCTCGCTCCGCACTCGGTCGTCTCAGCTCGAGTTATCCATCGGTAGCCAGGCGCGGTGATGCAACCACTCTGAGAACCCGTGTGTGTGGCGAGCTCGCACGCACCGGCGACGAATCCTGCGCGGCCGAGGTTGCGGCCACTGCTCGGTCGATTTCATCGTCGTCGAGTTCCTCATCGAGCTCATCCGGAGCCGGATACTCGTCCTCCGGCTCATCGTCCGGGTCATCATCCGCCAGCGCTCCGGTCAGCGGGTGTCCAGGAAGCGGCGACGACGATGACGAACGCGTTGCCGCATTGAACGCACTTTTACAGATGGATGCCGATCAAGCGCTTCCAATCCTCACGAAAGTTCTCGAGCGCCGCGATCGATGCTCTGCGCCTCTTCGGAGAAAGGCCGTCTTCCTCGTTTCGCAAAAACATAACGCGCAGACCGCCGATCTCCTGATGAGCGTCGCGCGCAACGACCCCGACCAGGAAACACGCGACCAGGCAGTGTTCTGGCTCGGTCAGGTCCCGGACGAGCGTGCGGTAGATCTTCTTGAACAAATTCTCCGAACATCGAACGACGAGGACACGCAGAATAAGGCCATCTTTGCGATCTCTCAGCACTCCAGCGGCCGCGGAGCGTCGATTCTGCGTGATGTCGCGATGCGGGAAGGAGCGTCTGCAGAGTTGCGCGGACAAGCGATCTTCTGGCTCGGTCAGCGTCCTACGGCCGAAAACAACGAGTTCCTGCGCGGTCTTTTTTCGAAAATCACGAGCGAAGAGCTCAAGGACAAAATCCTCTTTTCGCTTTCTCAGCGCAAAGGTCAGGGAAATGACAAGTGGCTGATGGATATCGCACTGGGCGCGCATGAGTCGATAGACATTCGCAAGAAAGCACTGTTCTGGGCGGCGCAGAGCGGGGTCAGCGTGGACGAGATAACGCCGTTGTACTCGAGGATCACGGACAAGGAAATGAAGGACCAGGTGATCTTCGTCCTGTCCCAGCGTAACACCCCCGCCGCTGTAGACATGCTCATCCAGATTGCAAAAACCGACAGGGATCCGGAGATGCGAAAGAAGGCAATCTTCTGGCTCGGACAGTCGCGCGATCCAAGAGTGCAGCGATTTCTTATCGACCTCATCAACAAGTAGAGGTGACGCCATGAACAAAAACAGAATTACGTCTCTGGCAGCGGGGGCCGCGATCGTAGTCGTCGCCTGCATCATTCCGCCGCGCGTTACGGCGCAGTCGATCGCGCAGAGAGTGTCGAGCGTGCGCAATGGAAAGGTCAGAATGTCGTTCGCCGCGCGCCCTGATATCTGCGGATTCGATAACGGAATTTCGACGAACGCACATGAATCGGCAGATAACAGGTCGAACTGGAGCTCCGAGCGATCGGAGGATGTTGAGTACGAGACTCGGTGCAGCGAAGGTCCCGTTCGCGTAGTCGCGACATTCGAGAACGGTGTGCTGTCGACAATCAGGACGTACGTTGGCGGAAAGTGGCGCACTGCCTCGGGTGTAACCGATATCGGAACCGTGTCCACCCATGACGCCACCGAATACCTTCTTGGCCTCGCGCGAACTCAATCAGGGAAGGCGGCCGGTGACGCGATCTTTCCTGTCACTCTCGCGGATAGCATCCACGCGGCACAGCAGATCTACACGATTGCGCGTGACGACAAACGGCCGTCGCAGGTTCGCAGCCCCGCGATTTTCTGGCTGTCGCAGGTCGATGACGACAAGTCCGTCGGGATGTTGAATGAGATTCTTGCCAGCACCAGCAATCCTGAGATTCAGGACAAAGCGATCTTCGGTCTCTCGCAGCAGCGGAGCGGCAAAGGCATGGTGATGCTTCGCGATTTCGCTGAGAGGGAAGGCGCCTCGGACGAAATCCGTGGCAAGGCGATTTTCTGGCTCGGTCAGGGTGGGGACGACGGCGGGCAATATCTTCGATCGCTTTACCCACGCATTCATGGCACCGAGTTGAAAGACAAGATCATCTTCTCGATGTCGCAGCAGAAAAACCCCGCGAGTATCGACTGGCTGATGAACGTCGCGAAGAACGATCCAGACCGCGACGCTCGCAAGAAGGCGTTGTTCTGGCTCGGCCAGTCTCACGATCAACGTGTGTCGGCGTTTCTTGCCGACA
>JANYKY010000129.1 GCA_025357975.1 Gemmatimonadaceae bacterium | reverse complement strand
CGTCGTGATCGCCGCGCCGACGTCGCCGGTCGGTTCGCCGCCCGCCTTCGGCGCCATCACCTGCCAGAAGAGCGAATGATTCCAGTGACCACCGCCGTTGTTGCGAACCGCCGTGCGCACCGTCTCGGGCACCTGGTCGATCTTCCGGCACAGGTCGTCGAGCGACCAGCTCGCGAGCTCCGGCGCCTTCTCGATGGCGGCGTTGAGGTTGTTGACGTACGCCTGATGATGCTTTCCATGATGGATCTGCATCGTTGCAGCATCGATGTGTGGCTCGAGTGCATCAAATCCGTAAGGCAGCTCGGGAAGTGTAAACGCCATTGAAACTCCTTGATCGCTCTGTTGACTAGCTTGCCGCGGCCGCCGTCTTTCGGCGCTCGCGATACCAGCTGATGATCCCCGGAAGAATCGAAATGAACACCACGACCAGCACCAGCAGCTCGATGTGCTTGTCCAGGCCGGGAATCGCCGTCCCGAGAAAGTACCCGATGAACAGCATGCTCCATACCCAGAAAATCGTTCCCAGCACACTGATCGCCACGAATTGCCGGTACGGCATCCTGCCCACTCCAGCGACAACCGGCGAGAACGTGCGAATTATTGGCATGAATTGCGCGAGTACGATCGCCTTGCGCCCGTGCTTTGCGTAGAACTCCTGAGCGCGCACGACGTGCTTCTTGTTGAACAGCAACGAGTCGTCACGCGTAAAGATTTTTGGCCCGCTGCTTCGACCAATAAAATATCCAGCGGAATTTCCGACGGCGGCCGCAACGTTAACCAGCAAACCAAGCAGATAGACGTTGAACAAACCTTTTGTGGCGAGCAATCCAGCCGTGACGAGCAATGAATCACCCGGCAGGAAAAATCCGACGAGTAAGCCCGTCTCCGCGAAGATGATCGCGGTCAGGCCGAAATACCCCGCCCATTTGATGAGCGCGGGCAAATCGCGAAGATTGGCGAGAAGCTGGTGGAGCTGGTCCATGTATTCGTGCGTGAGTGGGAATGCAGGATAGAAGAACGTCAAGTTCAACTTTCGACGAACTGTGGTCAACCGTCGCAGAAAGCGTAGCGTATCCCGCAGCAGAGCGACGTGGTGGTCTCCTGAGCAAGGGAATGACCGCGCGCGTCGAGCGCCATTTCAATATCGGCTCCTCGCTAGTGATTGGATTAATGGCCATCGGCTGGGGCTGGTCAATCGCCAATGCACGCGACAGCGCGGTTCCGGGGATACCAACAGCTACAGGGATCATCACAAGCGCGCTCACCGATTCGCGCGCGCCATCAGTCGCCTATCTCACCGGAGCGGCCCTCGACGTAGTGAACCCGCTCCGCGGTGAAAGCGGAAAACTGAGAGCTAACCTCCAGCAACCGGGCCAGTCACTTGCCGCCGACACGTTACCCACCGGAGCCGTAGCCACCTTTGCACCAGCTTCTGGCGGAGCGAAGCCGGAGTCGACGACAGCCCTCGCCACTCCCGCTAAAACCGGAATCTGGTCCCTGGCTCTCGCCATCGGCGATGCAATCAGGCCGGTCGCGGACTTTTCAGTCATCACGCTCAAACCCGCATCCGCGGAGCAGGGCGGGAAAATCGGATTGTACTACATCGGGAATTGGCCGAGTGCGCGGAAGACTGCCAGAGCGACGTACACGCCGCCGTCAGGATTCATCGAAGTCACCCAGAACCAGCAGAACACTTCTCTCTCGGAGCATTTTCGCCTGAGGGACTTTCTTCCGCATGATCAGGCCAGCGTCTGGCCGAAATATATTGTCGTGAACATGAAACTCGTGGACAAACTGGAGCTCGTCCTGGCCGATCTCCAGCAGCATGGCATTCCGTCGCGGGGCGTGCGAGTCCTGAGCGGTTTCAGGACACCCCAGTACAACAAGAACGGCGGTGATCCAACCGGCCGCGCTTCCCTCAGCCGCCACATGTACGGGGATGCCGCCGACATCTTCATCGATAACGACGGAAACGGCAGCATGGATGACCTCAATCACGACGGTCGTCTCAACATCGATGATGCCCGAATCATACTCGCCGCGGTCAATCGCGTCGAAGCGGCACATCCTTCGCTGATAGGAGGCTGCGGCGTTTACGCGGGCACTTCCGCCCATGGGCCGTTCACACATATTGACACGCGCGGATATCCCGCGCGCTGGATTGGAA
>JANYKY010000320.1 GCA_025357975.1 Gemmatimonadaceae bacterium | reverse complement strand
AACGGGCTTAGAACCCCGAAGTCGTCAGCGACTTCAGTTACGTTCGGACTTTCAAGGGCAACGCCTATTGCCGATTCCCGATTCGCGCCATTGCTGAACAACCTGTCGCTTTCAGGTACGTACACATCGGGGAGAGCGCGGAGCGAGTACGCAAATGGGCGAGCAAACGATCTGACGGTGGGGCTCGACTACAACCTTACGCGGGCGCTGCTTGGAGAAGTGTCGCGCTGGGCACCCGCGGAGCTTCACGTGACAAGTGTATACAGTCGAGGGAACGACGACCGATCAGCATTCCTGAAGCCTGCCGCTGCGTTCGATGACATTCCCAGACATATCTCGGGCTCGACGAGCACGTGGAGAAACGGAACGTCGTTTCAGCTTCGTCCATCGAAGACGTTAACGGGCAGACTCGACTTTAATTCAATCCGGGATCTCCGCGGATACGGCAACGATTCGCCGCTGGGCATCATCACGGGCACTGACCGGGGCAGAATATTCGGGGCTGATGCGGGTCTCGAGCGCGAGCGTGATTTGCAGGCAGGTTTCAGTTATACGCCGACTTTCTCAGCTTGGGTGCGGCCGCGCATGGACTTCGGCAGCTCGTACAACATGCTACGAGATCCAAACACGCTGAGTTTTCTTCGCGCATCGGATTCGCTGGGAAGTCTTCAGCTTCCGCGACGCCTTGGCAGCTCACAGACTACCACCGCTGGTGTAACCCTCGACCTGCCACGGGCGGCCGAGCTTTACTTCGATAGCACGCGCTTTATCCGGCGAATTCTGACCGCCATCCAGCCCATCGACGTCAACTACAATAGAAGCCTGCTCTCCGTCTTCGACGAGAGTCCTTCTGCGCCGCCAATCTCGTACGAGTTTGCATTTGGTGGAATGAGAACTTTCAGGGAAATCGGAGGGACGCCCGCGAGCAATGCGGGTGTCATCAATCAGATCTCCGCGAACCACACCATTCTGCTTCCGCTTGGTGCAAGCATCGCAAATCGTTATCAACTGATAAGTGCGCGCAACTGGACTCGCCGCATCGACGACACGCAGGCGGTGACGGATGGCACTCAGGTAGTGTTCCCCGATCTGTCGCTTCGCTGGAGCATGAAGCCCGATCGACTGAGGCGGGTAATCTCGAGCATTGGTGGAAGTGCGCGCGCTGTTCAGACACGGCAGGTGAACACACGTCAACCGGAAAATGTTGCGTCGGTGGCGGTCACGAGCGATGTGGTCTCACCCGGGTTGCCGGATTTCACTCCGGATCGTGCAGAGTCGCTCGTGAGAAGTTATCCTGCGAGCGTATCGATAGTGTTTGCGGGGGCGCGGCCGCTTTCTACCACTCTCGGGTATTCATTCTCTCAGCAGCGAGAGACCAGACCGGGGCTCAGCTCGAAAACCGCAAGTGGGAACATCAACGCGGAGATCGCGAAGCCGTGGGCAACTCCGCCAGAATGGAAGCTCAAGAGTGATATTCGCACTCGTGTGAGTTATCAGAACACGCACGGCGATAATTTCGTTCTCAATCCCTTGACGTTGAGTCGCGAAAGCCGGCTGACTGACAATGGCAGGCAGTCGTTCTCGTTCAGTGCAGATACCGACGTTGCTGAAAACCTTTCATCGAGCTTCGTGTATTCGCGCGTGAACAGCTTCGACAGAAACCTGAATCGCAATTTCACGCAGACAGTGCTCAGTGCCGTGATGCATTTACAATTCTTTGGCGGAGATCTGAAGTGATACGACCGATAGCCTCGACTCGTCAGTTCAATCTGGCCTCCAGAGCATCTGCGCTTTCCATTGCCTTTCTGCTGATATCGAGTTGTCGCGGTGAACATCAGGCAAGGGCCGGCAAGTTCGACGGCGAGTCGGCAATTCGCTACGCGAAGGTGCAGCTCGATTTCGGTCCGCGGATCCCGGGAACTCAAGGCTCCCAACGCGCCGGCGACTGGCTGATTCAGCAGATGAAATTGCGCGCTGACACCGTGATAGTTCAGGAGTGGGTACACGCCACAGTCGATGGAAAACAACTGCCGATGCGAAACATCATCGCGCGGTTCAAGCCGCATGCAACGGAACACATACTATATGTAACGCACTGGGACACACGGCCGGTCAGTGATGCTGCGGACAATCCGGCCGACAAGAAAATTCCGGTGCCGGGTGCTGATGACGGCGCTGCAGGTGTCGGCCTGTTTGTCGCTCTCGGCGATGCGCTGAAGAAGACTCCACCGGCGTCGGGCGTTGACCTTCTCTTCGTTGACGGTGAGGACTATGGCGCATTCGACGAGAAGCTTGCTGACGTTCTTATCGGCTCTACGTATTTCGCGCAGCATCCAGTGGATCCAGGCTACAAGCCGATTTTCGGTGTACTGTGGGACATGATCGGCCAGAAGAATCTGATAATCAAGAAGGAGGCGATCTCGGTGCAAGAAGCGCCCGAGATCGTGGCGCGGGTGTGGCAGACGGCCAAGGATCTTGGTCACGACGATGTTTTTGTTGCATCGGACCAGGGCGGGATCACCGACGATCACGTGCCGTTGATCAAGGCCGGCATGAGAGTGATCGACGTGATCGACTTCGATTACGCCTATCACCACAAGCCGACAGATACCATCGACAAGATCTCTGCCGAGTCATTGTCGATCGTGGGGGAAGTTGCTGAGGCCTTGCTCAGGTAGGAGGCCGCTCTCATGGCTGTCTCAAAACAAGGCACCCTCTTGGTCACGAAACCACGAAAGGTAGAAACCGCGTTACGAAGTGTACCCGGACAAAAGAGAACTAACGCAAACTCTTGTTAAACATCTCTCGGGGCCGACGGCGTCGTTCGCGTCGACAAACCTCCCTCGCGGTAGTAGTCAACAAAAAAAATCGGTTTGCGCTTTCCCTATTTCGATTTTCTCCGTGATGAAGCGCAGTTTTCGTGTTTTCGTGACCAAGAGTCAGCCTTAGTACGGAGCGAGTGCCGAGGCTTCAATCGCCGGCAGGCTGCAATGAAATGATTGCAGCAATCGAGATCGGATGCGATCGACGAAGAGGCCAGGCATTAGTCTGCGCTCCATGCCAACACCCGGTGAACGCAAAGCCCTCCTCTTCCTCAGCTCCGTCATCGTACTCGGCGGCGGAATGCGCGCGGCGCAAGCAATTGGAAGCACACCTCCCGCCGATAGCCAGGCGCGAGCGGCAATAGACGCTCAAATCAACGCTGTCGATTCAGCTCGCAAAGGCGGGAAGAAAAAGAAAGGGAAAAAAGCGCCGAGAGCCCGTATACTCGCGGAAGTCGAGGTACCGCTTCAGCCGACCAAGATCGATCTCGATGTTGCCTCAGCAGCGCAGATCGAAGCTCTTCGCGGAATTGGTCCATCGCTGGCCAAACGTATTGTCGCGGATCGCGATAGCCTCGGTCCATTCGGCAGTTTGAAGCAGCTCGAGCGAGTGCGCGGCATCGGGCCAAAGCTCGCCGCGAAGATTGACTTGAGCGTAACCTTTTCACTCGTTCCGCGTCTTTCCCCCACAGCATCTTCAGGGTCATCAGTCCAGCCCAAGGGCAGGCGACGGCCGCGTCCGGGGGGTTAAAAAAGCTTGACAGCACCTGCCGTCATTGCCGAGCATATCGGAGATCTTCTCGTCCGTGAAGGGCTGATCACGCGCGATCAGCTCAACACCGCGCTTCAGGAACAACGAGAGAACGGTACCCGCATCGGATACAACCTCGTCGCCCTCGGCTACATCAAAGAGACCGAGCTCACGAGAATGCTCGCTCGGCAATACCGTATGCCGGCTGTCGATCTGTCCAGCTTCGAGGTCGATCCCAGGATAGCGCGTCTCATCCCCGCGGAAATGGCGACGAAACATCTCGTCCTGCCTCTCAAGCGCGATGGCCGTACGCTCACGGTCGCAATGGTGGACCCCACCGGCGCAAGCCTTCTTGAAGATCTAAAGTTCATAACTCGCTGCGACATTTTTCCAGTCATCGCGGGTGAGTACACGCTTCGTAATGCCATCGAACGTTACTACGAGTCGAACGAAGCGCAGATGGAGACGCTCCTAAAGGACATCTCGAAGCTCAACGAGGGCGAAGTCGAGCTCGTCGAGCAGATCGACGAAGACATGACGGCCGCCGCGATGGCGATCGCCGTCCAGGACGCGCCGGTCGT
>JANYKY010000099.1 GCA_025357975.1 Gemmatimonadaceae bacterium | reverse complement strand
GACCTCGCGCGAGGCAACATCAGTCACGCAGCGACTCTTGTGCGACGCAGTGTGTTCGCCACCGTCGGTAACTTCGACCTGCGTTACAGGCTCGTCGCGGACTACGATTTTGTCGTGCGCTGTTTTCAGCAATCCGTCCGTTCATGCTTCGTCGATCAGATCGTGTCTGAGGTGAGCATGTTCGGCTTGAGCGAAACCCAGTTTCGGCTGCTGCTCAAGGAGCGCCTCGACGTTATTGCAACGCGGTTCGGTGGTATTTCTCGCCTCGCTGCGACAGGCCAGATATATTGCTATGACATCCCCCGAAACTTCCTCCGCGGCGAGCTCCGCAAACGTGGCCTTCTGAGCCGTTGGCGCGCGATCAAGGGGATGGGACCCAGGTGATGACTCAACTATCCGTAGTCGTTCCGTCTTACCGGCGGAGCGATGAGCTGGATCGGTGCCTCGAGGATCTCGCGGCGCAAGTCGATCCGCCTTCACTCGAGATTGTCGTAGTGCTGCAGGCTTTTCCGGCCGGCGCAGCCGACTCGTTGCGTGAGCGATTCGGACATCGGTTGACCCTGAAAATCGCTGAATTCGCCGAGGGACTTGGAACTGGCGGCGCAAGAAATAGAGGGTTGCGGATGTCGAATGGCGAAATCGTAGCGTTCCTGGACGATGACGTACGTCTTCCTGTTGGCTGGTCCCGCGCTCTTGTCGCGTGTTACGACGATCCGGCAATAGGAGGAGCAGGCGGTTTCGCTGATCATCCCGGTCACTACGGCCCGCTGCGAAACACCGCATATCGGATTCTCGGAATCACGTCGAACCGGTACAAGATCGACTGGGGCGGGTTTAACGTCGGACCAGCATTCAACCCGCCCGGAGTGCACAAGGCCGAATGGCTTGGCGGCGGCAACATGTCCTTTCGGCGCCCGGTGATAATGGGAGTCAACGGTTTCGATGAGGCTCTCGGTGCATTCTGGCACGAAGACGCGGATGTAACGCATCGCGTCATGAAATCAGGCTGGAGAGTCGTGTGTTCCGACCGACTCGCGGTGGATCATTTCCCAAGCGCCCTTAACCGGCCGCCGCTTCGATCCCAGGTCCTCGAGAGAGAACGCACGCGGGTTTTGTTCGTGTGGAAGGCCATCGGCGACAAGTCGTTCTGGAAAGTACGATACGCATCGCGGCTTGGTCTCCATGCAATCGCGATGACGGTTGTCGGATTGGCCAAGCGCGATCCGATAATACCAATCAACGTCATCAGAGGCGGGTGGAGAGGTCTGCGCGAGCTGGCTGAAACGCGTCGCGAAAGCGCACGACGAGCCGCCTATGCGGCGACGCCGGCAGATATGGGCGCTGGTAGCTGATGGCCGCACCAATAAGTTTCGGCGCAGTCCCGTTCGAGCGGCCACGGCTCGCACTGATGCCATTCCCAACGTCAGTTGGAATACTGCTCGGCATCGCACTCTGTAGCCACCTTGCAGCTGCTGTCTATGCGCTCACGAACTCCGGGTTGGCTGCGTCCGTGTACTTTGTCGGCGGCGAATTCGCGCTCTCGCTCGCCCTTCTTCGCCTTTATAACGGCGTCTGGGTCTTTCAGGATCTTCGGCTTCCCATGGTGGTGTTCCTCTTCCTCTATGGGTTCTCGCTGCCGGCAATCTCGGTGTTGAAGGGAAATGAAAGCGCTGGCCTGAGCGAAGCAGCAATACTATATGGAACGGCATTCGTCGGGTTCAACGTCGTCCAATGGTGGTTCAAGCAGTCATGGCGAGACGTGCCGGCTAGTGCTCTTGCATCGGTCCGGCCGACATTTGCGAATGCAGCAGTTGTACTCCTTGGCTTTCTGGGAGTTGTCGGATATGCGTATGCGAAAGGCACGCGCCAGTTCCTGACGCTCGACAGATCCCAGATGAGCTGGCTCTACACGCAGACATGGGTTGTATCCATGTTGCTGATGAGCGGATTCGTGATGTACATGTTCGCCGGTTGGCCGTCGTTGACGCGAAACGCGAAACGCCTCGTCGCCTGTACCGTCCTGGCGTACGTCATTTTCCACCTCGGGCTCGGCAACCGGCGCGATTTTCTTGCGATGTTTCTTTTTCTCGTGGGAATGCTCGCGTCACGTCGCCGGTCGGTGATCGGTTTCAGGACGATGCTTGTTGCATTCCTGGCATTCGCCGGATTCATGCTCGTGGGAATTGTCCGACAGGTGCGGAGTGCGCCGTGGACTCTGTACACAATGAGTCCGTTGACGCTGGTGACAGAGCAGAATGAATTCGTGATGCCGATACAGACGGCATCTTATTACATGTCGATCGACCGGCCCTTCATGCTGGGGATGACTTATCTCGCCGCTCCCGGCGCTTTTATCCCCCGTGTGGTGTGGCCAGAAAAGCCGATCGGCCTGAGCGCGCAATTCAACAGGGACAAGTTCGGCGACGTCATCGTGCCCGGGTTCGCGTACACGCCGATC
>JANYKY010000523.1 GCA_025357975.1 Gemmatimonadaceae bacterium | reverse complement strand
CTTGCTCTCGTCCCAGCCGAACTCCGCCTGGCCGCGCATCCTCGAACCGGCCGCGACTGTCAATGACCCGGCCTTGAGATCTCCATTCAAGACGCCGGAAGCTTGCAGCTCGACGCGTGAAGCGGCGTCGACGTTGCCCTCGAGCTCGCCAGCGATTGTCACCGTCTGCGCGCGAACTCCGCCGATGACTTTCGCACCCTGCTCGATCGTCAGATTGCCTTCGACGTTTACATCGCCCTTGAACTGACCGGCGACTCGAACATGGCCTGCGCCCTGAATCTTTCCTTCAATCGAGAGATTCGCGGCGATCAGCGTTTCTTTCTGATCGCTGGCACTCGCCCGCGAAGGCTGGTTGTAGGCCGGGGGGGTAGACGCGAACGTCTCTTCCTTCTGAGGGGCGGGCTGCTGGGGCATCGGTGCTGGCTCCTTATTGGCGGTGGTCTGTTCCTTCCAGATTGCCATGGATCAAAACTCCTAGAGGCGCGGGTTTGGCAGGGGTTGAAAACGTAGCGACGGTCGCGCTGTCGAACATTATCACAAGGACCTTCTCTTGGCACTCCCTGCGCGATTTGCGGCCGGGCGCGCGAGACCGGACAGCAATGAGTTCACCGCAAGATAGCGGCCTCGCAAAACAATTGTTGACCGACCAACGGAGGCATTACCCGCCCGGCGTCGGCGCTGGCTCGATGAAAAGCTCATCCACGTAACACCAGCCCCAATCCTCTCCCGGCTGATAGCTTCTCATTATCGGGTGACGGGTTTCATGAAAGTGCCTCGTCGCATGCTTTCCCTGCGACTGATCGCAGCACCCGACATGGCCACATCCCGAACACATCCGCAGATGAACCCAGCTCGTTCCCATTCTGAGACATTCTTCGCAGCCTTCCGGCGTTCGCGGGTCCACTTCGCGAACCTCATCCAGATGAGAGCATTGCGCTTCGGACATCATCCCCCCCCGCAAGAACGAGCATAAGATCAGCGGCTATCGCAATTTATTGACAGCCCCGGTCAGCCAGTCGATAACATTTCAATATCGCTCTCCGAAATACGACTATCAACTTGGCGAACAATCCACAGAGGTTCCTGTCCAATGCCTGATTTTGCCAATCCCGCTGCTAGCGCGGTCGAAGACGCGCCCTCCTACACTGCGTCGCTCATCGAGGCACTCGGCGAACGCGATCCGCTTGACATCCTTCGTGAGATGCCACAATCGCTGGCATCTGCGATCGAGGGCCTGTCACCCGTACTTCTTGCAAAACAGGAGGCGCCTGGGAAGTGGTCGGTCGCTCAGGTCGTCCAGCACCTTGCTGACTCCGAGCTGATCGGAAGCGTTCGGTTCAGAATGGTCCTGGCGCACGACCGCCCGCCAATCGCTGGATACGATCAGGACCTATGGGCAAATCGGCTCAACTACTGCGATGCGAATGCGGCGGACGCACTGCGCGAGTTTACAAGCCTGCGTAGCGCAAACGTGCGCCTGCTCGAACGAATTACTGACGATGATCGCGGCCGCGTTGGCGTTCACTCAGAGCGAGGAGAGGAGTCGATTTCGCGAATGCTGCAGCTCTACGCGGGGCACGATCTCGTGCATCTTCGACAGGTGGCCCGGATAAGGAAATCAGTCGAGGGGTAAAACAGCATGGCGCGTTTGCGGTGTGCGTGATTCTTGCCTGAATCGACGCATGACTCTCTCGAGATTTAGAGTGCTCTGCGTCGCATGCATCGTCGCCTCGAGTGCATGCGGAACACCGGCCACCCTGCCAGTATCCGCGGGAACCGGTCCCCAACCTGTCCTTCCGAGACCGCGAGAAGACGCGATACCCCTGATCAATGTGGTGACCGCGAGAGGCTGGAGCGCCAATGGGTCACCGGTCGCCGCGCCCGGTATGAGGGTTCGGGCATTTGCAAAAAATCTCAATCATCCGCGGTGGGTATACGTCCTGCCGAACGGTGACGTTCTCGTCGCCGAGACGAATGCGCCGAAGCGACCCGAAGATTCGAAAGGAATCCGCGGCGTCTTCTTCAAGTACTTCATGGCGAAGGCCGGCGGCGATGCGCCGAGCATGAATCGGATCGTATTGCTTCGCGATGCAAACGGGGACGGTGTCGCGGAAACACGAACTGTATTCATCTCGGGTCTCAACTCGCCGTTCGGCATGGCGCTGGTGGGAAATAAACTGTACGTCGCAAATACAGACGCGATCGTCCGCTTTCCATACGCGCCGGGCCAGACTCACATCAGCGCGACCGGCACCAGGATTGTCGGTCTCCCTGCCGGCGCGATCAACCACCACTGGACCAAGAACGTCATCGCAACGCCCGATGGATCGAAGCTCTACGTCGCAGTCGGCTCCAACAGCAATGCGGGTGAGAACGGGCTCGACCAGGAAGAATCCCGCTCATCAGTATGGGAGGTTGATCCTGCAACTGGTGCACATCGCATTTTTGCATCGGGGCTTCGCAACCCCGTCGGTCTCGCGTGGCAACCGGAAAGTCACGCATTATGGGTTGCGGTAAATGAGCGCGATGAGCTTGGAAGTGATCTCGTTCCGGATTATATGACCGCCCTGCGCGACGGCGCATTCTATGGATGGCCGTTCAGCTATTTCGGCCAGCATCTGGATGCGCGAGTAGAGCCCAAGCGACCGGATCTTGTAGCGAAAGCCATCGCGCCCGATTACGCGCTCGGGCCGCACACTGCCTCGCTCGGACTCGCCTGGTCTGAAGGGACGGCACTGCCAGCTGCGTTCAGCCACGGGATGTTCGTCGGTCAGCACGGGTCGTGGAATCGCGCACCGAGAAGCGGCTACAAGGTGATCTTCGTTCCCTTCAATGGAACTGTTCCGGGTGGGCCACCCGTCGATGTTCTTACCGGTTTCGTGCGCAACAACGGCGATGCGATGGGACGGCCGGTGGGAGTCGCACTCGACAAAAAAGGGGCGCTGCTCGTTGCAGACGACGTTGGAAATACCATCTGGCGGGTTACAGCGCGCTAACTGCGCCGTGTCGGGTTCCTACTTCAACTCAAACTGTACCTCAATTCCCTGACGATGCCGATTCCTGCGCTGCCGTTTCTTTCGTCTGGATGTCAGAAATGCTCATGGCTTTCTTGACCACGCCGGATCCCGGCAATCCGCTGATGGCGATTGTGCTGTCGCGCTCACGCTCCGTCATCTGGTCGCGTGCCTTGTCGAATTTCGCTGGCGCGGCGCAGGCGGTCACACAAAGTGTCACCACGGCAAGCCGGAAAAGCTGGGCTGTCATGAAGTATTGACGCTTTGCCCACTTGATGAGTCACCTTATGGAAAGGTTGGACCGATTGGCCGACTCCGTCGAGGACCCAGTGCACGCTTTCAGCAGTCATCTACCGGAAAATCTTCTCGTTGGAACCGCGGGCTGGAGCGTGCCACGCACTTCCAGGGATCATTTTCCAGCCGAAGGTTCGCAGCTCGAGCGATATGCGTCGGTTTTTCGCGCGGTTGAAATCAATTCCTCGTTTCACAGGCCGCATCAAGCCTCGACGTACGAGCGCTGGGCCGATTCGGTGCCGGAGTATTTTCGCTTTTCCGTGAAGGTTCCGAAGGCGATCACTCACACGAACCGGCTCACTGACTTCGACGAGGTTCTGTCTCGCTTCCTGAGCGAAATCGATGGGCTTCGCGACAAGCTTGGTTGTATTCTCGTTCAGATCCCGCCCAGCCTCGAATTCGACCAGGAGGTTGCAGAGAAATTTCTGGCCGAGCTGTCCCGCCGAGTCACCTGCGCAGTCGTGCTCGAGCCACGACACAAGACCTGGTTCGCGATCAATTGCACCAAAATGCTGATCTCGCTTGGAGTAAGCCGGGTTGCCGCAGATCCTGCGGTCGTACCCGCCGCGATGGAGCCCGGCGGGTCGCCTCGCGCAGTTTACTTCCGGCTGCACGGCTCACCCCAGAAGTACTATTCGCCATACACCGAGGCATATCTTGACGGTCTCGCTTTCCGGTTGAGGAAATACGCCCAGACCACCTCGCGCATCTGGTGCATGTTCGACAACACGATCAAAGGCGAAGCTGCCTCGAACGCGCTTTACCTCGATCGGCGCGTCGCATTGGAGGAGATGGGCGCGGGTAGGTAGGTCAAGGGTAGCGTTAGGGCGCGCAGACTTGTAACTAGCTTTGTCGATGCTGCTTTCGCTGCTCGTTCTCGCTCAACTGGCGATCCCTGCCGATTCTGTTTACACATCCGCAGGTTTGCGCGATCTCGTGGCACGCGCAGCTGTCTCCAACCATGCACCGCCACCTGCGTTTCGCGGCTACCGCGCGCACGTCGAAACAGAAATGTCACTGCTCATGCGCGACACGCTCGGCCGCGAGCGCGCCGCGCAAATTGAACAGGTTGCATCGGCGGTGGATTGGCGCCGCGGCTTAAGGTACCAAATGCACGTTCTGGGGTATCGGGCGCAGACGCTCGGCCCATCTATTTCATCGCTCAGCTTTTTATCGGCGTGGACCGAACCTTCCCTTTATGGAGAGCGCATTTTGCTCGGCGTGCAGTTCATCGCTGACAAGAAGAAGCGCGCGGCACGACCGTCGCACCCGGATCCCGATCTCATCATGGCAATTCATCCCTTTGCTGCCGATCGCGACCAATACTACAGGTTCTCTGGTGGCGATACCGTTACGGTGATGCAGAGCCCGGGCCGAGCGATTCCAATCGTGCGCATTCATGTCACTCCGCATCTATCCGGCGCAACGCGGTTCGCCGCGTTCAATGGAGAAATCGACCTCGATGCAACACGACAGCAAATTGTGAGAATGCGGGGCCAGTTCGTGGTGCTTGGAAAGCGTCCGGGCGGAAAATCGTTGGTCGAAAAAATGCCGGGCCTCGTCGCAGTTGCGTATTGCGAGTTCGTCAACGCCGAGATTGGGCAGCGATACTGGCTTCCCGCATTCCAGCGCACTGAGTTGCAAACTTCATTGGCGTTGCTTGGACGCGACCGCGCAGTAATGCGAATCGTATCGAGATTCAGTGAGTACGCGGTCGATGATACGAGCTCGACTACGATTGCCTACGACGACTCGTCGCACATTCCCCGGAGCACGACGTGGGCTTCTTCGGACAGCGTGAGCCACTTCAATAGATGGGATACATCGCTCGGGGCTGGGACGACAAGCACGAAGGCCGATGACTTCGCGGACCTCCAGCCCGATGCGTGGAAAAGCACTGGAGCGACTTTGATCGAGGTTATTCCGACCAACTGGGACAATGTCGTGCGCTACAATCGTGTGGAGGGATTGTTCACGGGTGCGGAGGTCAACGTCCGCATGCGAAGCGCTTTTCCCGGTCTCATCTATGGTGGTGCACTGGGGTGGGCGTGGACTGAGCGCACAGCGAAAGGTGCGGCGCATGCTTCGCTCATGCGCGGCCTCGACACGTACGCAGTTGGTGTAGAGCGGTCGCTTGCGTCTACGAACGATTGGGTCAGTCCCGGCGAGGCGAAGACAGATGGTATCAACGGCATGTTCGCGTCGTTCGACGATTTCGACTATGTCGATCGACGCACCGCGTTGGCGACCGTTTCGCACATTGTCGGCTCGATCGATCACGCGATGTTGACAGTGCGTGCGGGTGCGGGGAATGACCGCCCGGAGGTTGCACGGCTGACGAGCGGATTGATCGGCGGCGGAAAATTCCGGCCTGATCGCGGTGCGGATCAGGGATCGTATGCGCTTGGCGAGGTCGATGCCGACTTGCATCCGAGTGCAAGCGAGGAATTCGTGCAGCCCGGTTTCGGTGCGCGATTGCATTACGAGATTGGTCACGGAGACCTCAGTTGGCAGCGTGCGGAAGTCGGAATCACCGGACGCGAGTATTGGGGACCTGTCGCTTTGTCGCTGCGTTTTGATGGCGGCGCAGTTACGGGCTCGAGTATTCCCCCGCAAACACTGTTCGAGCTTGGCGGGAGCTCGGCACTGCCTGGTTATGGCTACAAGCAGTTTGCCGGGGATCGCGCGATGCTGTTCAGGAGTTATGCGAGTTACACGCTGCCTGTGCTTCGTGGGCCGCATCGGGTCTGGAGAACAGTTTTTATTCCGGGTGTGGCGCCGGGATTCGGCGCAGGATTTCAGGGAGGTTGGACGCAGATATCCGATGCGTCGGCGCGCTTATCTGTTCTTCGCCTTGGAACGAATACTGACGGAACGCCGCTCTCTGTCGCGACCAATGGAGTTCGAGCAACGTTCGGTTTTGGCGTAACGATGTTCTCTGGGACGTTCCACCTGGGAGCTGCGCGTCCGGTTGATCGGGGAGGCAGATGGAAACTCGCCGTTGGCTTCGGCCCGTCGTTCTGAACCGAAAAATTCTTGTAGCTTTCTGAATCAACGCATGGGGGATGACTGGTGACTGAAGCTCGCCGCCTGCTGCAACATTTTCTTGCGGCATTGGCGTATCGAACGCAGAAGGCTTTACGCGATGCGCCACCGGGTTATCCTGACTTCCGCGCCGAAGAGAACAGCCGCACGCCACATGAG
>JANYKY010000521.1 GCA_025357975.1 Gemmatimonadaceae bacterium | reverse complement strand
GTCGCGAGCTGATTGCCTTCGAATCCAGGAACAATGAACGGAACCACTTCCTGCGCACCTGTCGCGCTTGTCCTGATGACATTCAGATTCGCGTAGTCACCGGGGCTATAGGCAAATCCGTTTCTCGAAAGAGCGCCGCTAAGCAACCACCCGCCACGCAACCTCGCACTCGGCGCAATTGCTTCCGTGCTCTCGATGAGCGGGCGCCCGGATGAATAATCCCAGGTGCGCTGGAACGAAAAGAACGAGCCGTAGGTCTGAACGATCGCGCCTTTGTCTCCGTAGAAGCTCAGCCGATTGAAAATATTGGTCGCGACAATCCCCGTACGATTCACGAACCCGGCGGCCGCATTGAAGTCTGGTTCCACGCTGCGAACGGTGTAGTGGAATCCCCATGCGCGGCCGGTACGGTCCCAGTCGGCTTGCAAGAGAGACCCCCGGCGATGGCTCGCAATGCTGTCGGTCCAGCTCTCAACTGCCTGGAGCTGCACGAAGTAAAGCTTGGAGTGATAGAACCGAAAGTCGAGTCCGCCGAGCCGGGAGTAGTCATTCCCGTCTTCCCGTGTGGTCAGCACAGAGCCGAGGGTGTAAGTCCCGCCGAAATCCTTCCTGAGACGAGTGATGCCGAAAATCGGACGGCTATTTCGATTCCAGGAATTCAATTGATCGTCCTGGACGACCATCGAAGCGACGTTCAACCCGCCTATTTTGCCTGCGAGCTTGAGGCCGCCAGTAGGGTTTACGATGCGACGCGTATAGATGAGCTGGTTCGGCGTGTCGAAAAGCTCGAGCCCATCGAGAAAGAACGGTCGCTTTTCGGGATAGAACAGGGCGAAGCGCTGATTGATAACGACCTGACCAATGTCTGCTTCTACCTGCGAAAAGTCGGGATTGATCGTTGCGTTGAGAGTAAGATTCTGGCGTAAACCCCACCGTGCGTCGCCACCGACGTCGCCGCGCGATGAATACGCCTGCGATCCAGTCGGGCCAGGTGCGCCATCGACTTTTGCGGTGAACGTCGGTGTAGCCTCGAGCACCAGGCCACGATGCATGTCATGAAGACCTTCGAGTGTTCCCGATTGCGCGAGAAAATTTGCCGTCGCGCGAACCGCCGGCGCCCACGTGTCCTGAAATCCACTGTGCTGAATGCGGCGCAGGATGTGAATTCCCCACGTCTGCACAGCGCCGTCCTGATATCGTAAGCTCTTGAAGGGAATTCTGATCTCGACTTCGTATCCGCCAGGCAAGAGACGGCCTTTCGACTGAAACAAATAATCAGGATTGAGATCCACGCTCCCCTCGAGAGGGTTGATATTTTGAAATCCTCCGCCTGTCGCGGATGCACCTCCTGCTCCGCCGCCAAACTGTGCGCTGCGTGTTCCGTCCTGTTGCACACCGAGCGGGTTGACGCCGAACAAAAAGGCGAGGTTGCGGCCGTTGTCGGTATCCAGAAGAATCTGCACCTGGTCTTCGCTTCCGATGTCGTCGCGATTCGCGTGAGTCGCTCGAATTACATCGCCGTGAAGCTCGGAGGCCTTGATTCCGAAATAAATCGCGTCGGGCGCATACCAGACCAGAACTTCTGTTGGGTCTTCGGCGGGGCGTCCGTCAACGGGCTGATATTGCGAAAATCCCGTGAGCCGGGCGGCGCGGGACCAGACCGCTTCGTCGAGATGACCGTCAACGGTTACCACAGTGTCAACGCGCGGAATCACGACGTGCGTGTGGGTAGACCGGCCATCATAGACAAGGCCGGAGTCACTCATTAACGCGAGGGCGAGAATCGCTGGAATCAGCATTGAAGCGCAAATCTAGGGACGATAGACGCTTTGTGACACTCGCTCAGGTTAGCGGCCTGCCTCGGTCAGGAGCTTGTCAACGACCCGGTCCTGTTCATCATAGGCCCCTTCGCCGAAGTGATGAAACCGGATCCGGCCGGTCGCATCGATAAAGTAGACTGCGGGCCAATACTGGTTGTGAAACGAATTCCACACTTTGTACCCGTTATCCATCACAACCGGATAAACGATCCCCAGTGATTTTACCTGCTCTCTAACATTGGCCTCGACCTTCTCCCGGGGGAATTCCGGGGTGTGAACGCCAATGACCACGAGCCCACGAGATCGGTATTTCGCTTCCAGTGCCTTTACATACGGAAGTGCGTTGAGGCAGTTGTAGCACTCGAAAGTCCAGAAGTCTACCATCACGACCTTGCCCTTGAGGGATGCAAGATCGATCGCGGAAGAGTTGATCCACGGACCTCCTGCTGCGAACCCGGGCGCCTCACCCTCATCGACAAGCTGCGGCGTCGCTGCCTCTTCCCTTGAAAACTCTTCGAGCGACTTGCCATTGTCGAAGGCGGAATCCGCTGGTCTCGTTCCACCAAGCCGGCTGATCAACAACTCCTCAGCGCCTGCGGTTTGAATCAAGCCGTCTTTCGCAAACAGCGTGCGGTCCCAGCCCATTACGATCACGAACACGCCCGCAAGCGCGAGAACACCAAGTGACCGCCGCACCCACAGATCGGCACCGGCATAGCGTTTCATTTTTGCAAGCACGCGAGATCCCGCGAACATCGCGAGTCCGAGTGCGGTTGCGGCACCAAGCGCGAAAGTGGCGAAGAGAATTGTCGAGCGCGAGCTTGATCCGTTCAGCGCAGCCGTTGCGACGACGATTCCGAGAATTGGTCCGGCGCACGGCGCCCAGAGAAGGCCGATGGCGGATCCGACGAGAAAGTTGCCGGCCGCGGTTCGCGTGCCGGAGGCATGACCGTCGATCCTCGACCCAGCGCGGACGAGAGGACCGGTGATCAAGTCATTGAACTTCGGGAGAAGCAGGCTGAGCGAAACGAGCGCGAGCAAAACGATTGCGCCGACACGACCGATCTCGCTGGCCCGAACGATCCACTCGGCACTCGCGGTTGCGACCGAAGCGACGATCGAAAAGACAGCTGCTAGTCCGGCGAGCATTGGAACAGTGTCGCGCGCAAACGAGCGATCCGCCCGCGAGAAGACGAGCGGAACGATTGGGAGGATGCATGGACTCATGATCGTCAGGAGTCCGCCGATATACGCCAGAAGTAACAAGGGCAGAGCCAGTGGTTAGTATGAAATTATACAGTTAAGCATGCTGGGATGGATCTCTTGTCGCCTTGTTGAATTACCTGATGTAGACGGACGCATGCCCATCCGGCACCACAACCACCGCGTCGAAACTGTTCAGGAGTCTCCGCCCTTTTGCGTCGAGCCCACGAAGTCCGCCCTTTTGCGACAACGCCCTGACCGGCCGAAGGTCGATGATAGTCCAGTCGTTACCGCTTGCCGCGGCCAGAACAGATTTCATGTCGCTCTCTGTGAGCTCACGAATCAAGTCCTCCGCTTCGCTTCCGGGTGTGCCTTTGAATGCAGACTTCAAACGCGCAACATCGGCGTCAGTCGATGAAATCATCCACACTGCACCGGGATTTTTGCTTTCAAGCATGACCGTGTCGTCCCGCGACGAAATTGCGGCGAGCTGCACGGCCAGGTCGCGTGCCGCCTTCGTTGCGCCAAGTTGCGCCAGTCGCTCGAATGTATAGGTCGACGACATGATGAACTCCTGATCGAGTCCCCAAACCACGCCGCGTGCCGGCGCGACGCTCTTGACGACGCTCTCGAGCATCTGCGCTTCCTCTTTCCAGAAGAAAAACGGAATCGTGAAAGGAGTGTAGCGCGCCAGGAATGCGTTGAGATCCTGCTGCGCGGCGGGTGAGCGCATCATGGTCTCCAGACGACGCGACGTCAGCGGTCCCACCTCGACTGCGAGGTGCCTGTACCCGGCGGGGCGTGCAACCTCGAACAAGGCACCGACAAACTCTGGTACTTCGCGGAATCCATGGTCCTCGCCGACCATGATGAACTGATTTTCCCGCGCGGCGCGCGAGAGCATGCCGGCCCCGGGTCCCTTTAGATGACCGTCGATGAGGTTGAAGGTGGCGGCGTTTGCACGAAAGGCGCGGACGAGAGCTGTGTCCTGAGCTCCGCCCGATTTTGGGCCGGCCACAGCCACAAGAATGAATCCGGCGGCAACAAGAACATTTCTGTGAACCATAGGCAGTCTAGTCGAAATGGTGTTTCTCCCGTCACTACCGTATGACAGCGTTCCAGGTTTGGCCAGATCGTTGTCTGACCACCGCCTTGGTTACCGGGCAATTGTTTTAAGCATATAATATCTTCACGCTTCGCGGAGAATTAGCCTGAAAGTCGTCATCATCGGCGGTGGACCAGCCGGTCTCTACACGGCCTTGCTTCTAAAACAGGCCTCTCCAACTCACGAGATAATCGTGCTGGAGCGGAATCGCGCGGACGACACGTTTGGATGGGGAGTAGTGTTCTCCGACCAGACGCTGGAAAATTTCCGCGTCGCGGATGCACCCACGTTTCGCGCAATTACTTCGAGCTTCGCTCACTGGGATGACATCGATGTCTTCGTTCACGGACGGCGCACTACATCGGGTGGACACGGGTTCAGCGGAATCGGCCGGAAAAAACTCCTCCAGATTTTACAGGCACGCTGCGCCGAGCTCGGCGTAGACCTTCGGTTCTGCGTGGACGTTCAGGATGTCGCTCAGCTCGAGTCTCTCGGACTCGGCGACGCTGACTTGATCGTTGCCGCCGACGGTGTGAACAGTATCATCCGACGGAAATACGCGGAGCACTTTCAGCCTGACCTGGATTCGCGGACTGCGCGCTTCACATGGCTCGGGACGACTCTTCCGTTCGACGCGTTCACATTTTTCTTCGTCGAAAACGAGCACGGTGTTTTTCAGGCGCACTGCTATCGGTTCGACAAGGACACATCGACGTTCATCGTCGAATGCGATGAGACGTCATGGCGCTCGGCCGGTCTCGACAAGATGAATACCTCCGAGACAATTGCGGCCTGCGAGGCAATGTTCGGAGAGTGGCTCGGGTCGCATCGCCTGATGTCGAACGCCACGCATCGCGATGGATCGCCATGGGTCAACTTCGTACGCGTTCGAAATGCCAGATGGTTTTTCAAGAACATCGCCCTTATCGGCGACGCCGCTCATTCGGCGCATTTCTCGATCGGGTCGGGGACGAAGCTGGCAATGGAGGACGCCATTTCACTGGCCCGTCACGTCTCCAGAACTTCCGACATTTCTGCCGCGCTCCCGGCCTATCAGGACGAGCGCGCAACGGACGCTCTCCGTCTCCAGAATGCCGCCCGCAATTCTATGGAATGGTTCGAGAATGTGAGGCGGTACATTCACCTGGCTCCAGAACAGTTCGCGTATAGCCTGCTTACGCGAAGCCAGCGGGTCAGTCACGAAAATCTCAGGCTGCGCGACGCGACGTATCTCTCGGATGTCGAGCGGTGGTTCGCTGGATCGAGTGATGCCTCGCCGCCACCGCCGATGTTCACTCCTTTTCGCCTGAGAGCGCTGACGCTGCACAATCGTGTCATCGTGTCACCGATGGACATGTACAGCGCCAGCGATGGCACACCCAACGATTTCCATCTGGTTCACCTGGGCGCCCGAGCCCTGGGCGGTGCCGCGCTTGTAATGACAGAGATGGTTTGCGTATCGCCCGAAGCGCGTATCACTCCCGGATGCACAGGTATGTATCACGGTGACCATCTTACATCCTGGAAGCGCATCGTGGATTTCACACATGACTGGACAGGTGCGCGAATCTGCATTCAGCTCGGTCATGCAGGCAGGAAGGCGTCGACGCGCTTGCCATGGGAAGGTACTGATCTTCCGCTCGCCGATGCTAACTGGGAGCGCATTGGACCTTCAGCGATCTCCTATGGACCGACGCTGCCAGCGCCGAGGGAAATGAGCCGCGCCGATATGGACACAGTGCTTTCGGATTTTGTGCGCGCGACGACGATGTGCCGCGAGGCGGGTTTCGACATGGTCGAGCTGCATTGCGCACACGGATATCTGTTGTCGAGTTTCCTCACGCCAGTGAGTAACCATCGCACCGATGATTATGGTGGCTCACTAAAAAATCGTCTGCGGTTTCCGCTGGAGGTGTTCAACGCGATGCGCAGAGAGTGGCCCGAAGACAAACCGATGTCAGTCAGAGTGTCCGCCACTGATTGGATGGAGGACGGACTTACCCCCGCCGAATCGGTAGGGATTGCCAGGGCGTTTGTCGATGCCGGCGCTGACATCATTCACGTCTCCACTGGTCAAACTGTCAGCGACGCGAGCCCCGTATATGGCCGCCTATTCCAGACCCCCTACAGCGATCGGATCCGCAACGAAGCGAAGGTGCCGACCATCGCCGTCGGGAATATCACCGACTTTGACCAGGTCAATTCGATCATCGCGGCCGGCCGCGCGGATCTTGTCTCGATTGGGCGTCCGCACCTTAGCGATCCAAACTGGACGCTGCACGCAGCAGCCCAGCAAACCTTCGCCGGTGTGCGATGGCCGGTGCAGTATTACCAGGGACGAGTGCAGCTCGAGCGAGAGACCGCGAGGGCAAAGGAGCTGAGCTCCACTACTATAAAGAAGGACTAGGCATGCCCGATACTGAACACTTCCTAGAAGGGATGCACGCTGTGATAACCGGTGGAAGCCGGGGAATTGGAGCAGCGATTGCCCGGGACTTCGTCGAGCGCGGTGCGAGGGTGACGATCATGGGCCGGTCATCCCAAACTCTCGAGCTCCAGGCGCAGAAGCTCCGCGGAGAGCGAGGAGTGACGATATCAGTTGAGGAATGCGATGTGACGGACGGCGAATCTGTCAGCAACGCCTTTGCGCGATCTGTCGCGACGTTGGGCCCAATCCAGATATTGGTGAATAATGCGGGAACCGCAAAAAGCAGATTGTTCGCTCAGACCACGCGAGAAATCTGGGATGAGCTCATCGCAGTGAACCTCACTGGCACTTATCTCTGTACTTCCGAGGTCATGCCGGGAATGATGGAAGCGAAGAGCGGACGAGTTGTGAATGTCGCATCCACAGCCGGTTTGCGCGGGTACAAGACGATGACTGCATACTGCGCGTCAAAGCACGGCGTGATTGGAATGACGCGGGCGCTTGCGCAGGAAACGGCGAAGTACGGCATAACGGTGAATGCAGTATGTCCGAGCTATACGGACACCGATCTTACCGGCCTCGCGGTCAAGAACATTGTCAACCTCGGAAAAACTGAGAGCGAGGCAATTGCGATGATCACTGGGGTTATTCCTCGCGGTACACTGATCAGCGTGGAAGAAGTTGCAAGTGCAGTGACCTGGCTCTGCTCTCCGGCAGCTTCGGGAGTGACGGGGATCGCGTTGCCGATTTCGGGTGGAGAAGTCTCGTGACGATACCCGTTGCTGAAGAAAGAGCTTCACGCGCTGACCCTGGGCACGGAGAGCAGGCGTCGTTGAGGACCTGGCTCAGGTTGCTGGCCTGTACGACTCTCGTCGAGAGAGAAGTGCGTGGTCGCCTTCGCGATCGCTTCGACACTACTCTCCCGCGGTTTGACGTCCTCGCTCAGCTGGATGCGGCTTCTCGTGAGCCAGGCTTGCCGCTGACGATGACTGAGTTGTCCCGTCGACTCATGGTGTCGAATGGAAACCTGACGGCACTGGTCGAGCGACTGGTGCAGGAAGGACTTGTGAATCGCGACACCTCTCCGGATGACAGGCGAACGCAGATAGTCAGTCTCACACCGGCAGGAAAGAAATCGCTCGACACCATGACGCCCGAACATCAACAATGGATAGCGTCGCTGTTTTCGGATCTGACCTCCTCCGAGCGAAAGAGTCTGTTTGAGCTTCTCGGGAAGCTTCGGAGCTCAGTTCAGGATTCGCTCAGCGAGGATCGGGGCACGTGAAATCACGGACCTCAGGAAGCGCAATCAAGCCACGACACTTTAGGTGGTCGGTCAGCGATCTTGTCGCGACCATTACGTTGAACCGGCCCGAGCGGAAAAATCCGCTGACTCTCGAATCTTATCGGGAGCTCACCGATACGTTCGTCGCGCTGCAGACCATCAGAGATGTGCGCGCCGTCGTCATCACGGGCGCCGAAGGAAATTTCTGCAGCGGCGGCGATGTGCACGACATCATTGGCCGCCTTGTAGACATGAAAAAAGCGAACGAGCGAGACCGTTTGCTCGAGTTCACTCAGATGACAGGGGATCTGGTCAAGGCCATGAGGGCTTGCCCTCAACCAATTATCGCGGCGGTCGATGGAATCTGCGTCGGCGCCGGAGCGATACTGGCGATGGCCAGTGACATCCGCTTGGGAACAGAACGGAGCAAGGTCGCATTTCTTTTTGTGCGTGTTGGATTATCGGGTGCGGACATGGGTGCGTGCGCCATACTTCCGCGCATCATCGGCTATGGCCGGGCGAGCGAGCTGCTTTTTACCGGGCGAACGATGAACGGGATCGAAGCCGAGCGGTGGGGATTCTACAATCGCATATGTTCGGCTGAAGGGTTGATGGCCGAGGCGGGTGAGTTGGCTGGGACTCTCGCACATGGACCGAGCGCTGCGCATGCAATGACGAAGCGATGCCTGCACGACGAATGGTCGATGTCAGTGAACGAGGCGGTCGACTACGAGGCGCGAATGCAGGCCGAATGCATGATGACGGACGACTTCGAGCGCGCGTATAAAGGTTTCGTGGACAAGAAGCCCCCCGTCTTCGAGGGCGACTGAGTGAATTCCGCCACGCTCGAATGGCCATTTTTCGACGACGCCCATCGCGAGTTTGCGGCGAAACTTGGCGCATGGGCGGATGTCGAGCTCGAGACCGACTCCGGACAGGACGTGGACAACGAGTGCAGGTCTCTCGTCAAGCAGCTCGGCGAATCAGGATGGCTCCGGTATGGAATTCCGGCGGCTTACGGTGGCGTCCATACTGAGCTCGATGTCAGGTCTTTGTGCATCGCGCGCGAAACTCTGGCGCGAGTGTCTGGCCTGGCCGACTTCGCATTTGCGATGCAAGGGCTCGGAGCTGGGCCGATCTCCCTGTTCGGCTCGGACGCTCTCAAGAAAAAGTATTTGCCCCGCGTCGCGACCGGCGAGGCGATCTCGGCCTTCGCCATATCCGAAGCCGATGCCGGATCGGACGTTGCGGCGATGGCTACGACTGCGCGCGAAGACAATGGCGATTACGTCATCAATGGATCGAAGACGTGGATCTCCAACGGCGGGATCGCAGACCAGTACGTTGTGTTTTGCAGGCTTGAAGGAAAGGAGGGGGAATTCGTCGCCCTGGTTGTCGAGCCATCTGACCACGGTTTCAGTGTCGGAGGCCGAATCGTGACAATAGCGCCTCATCCACTCGCGACGATTCGATTCGAGGATTGTCGTGTACCCGGGGACAGGCTCATCGGGCAGAAGGGAAAAGGCCTGAAAGTCGCGCTCGGAACTCTCGATGTGTTTCGGTCCACCGTTGGAGCAGCTGCTCTTGGCTTCGCGCGGCGCGCGCTGCACGAATCTCTTGTCTTCGTGTCGGAACGGCGATTGTTCGGCGATCTGCTGCAGGATTTCCAGCTAACCCAGTCACGACTCGCAAGTATGGCAACGGAGATCGACGCGAGTGCGCTGCTGGTCTATCGCGCGGCATGGACAAAGGACACGTGCAAGCGACGCGTAACGAGAGAGGCCGCGATGGCGAAAATGTACGCGACAGAAGCTGCACAGCGGGTGATCGATTCGGCCGTACAGCTTCTTGGAGGAAGAGGGGTGGTGTCAGGTCACCCGGTAGAAGAATTGTACAGAGAGATAAGGGCGCTTCGAATTTACGAGGGCACGACAGAGATTCAGCAGTTGATCATCGGCCGTCGCACCATCGAAGACTTCCATGAGACTGCAGGTCACCATGTTTGACGAACGGCATACTCAGGACGACTGGCTTTACGTCGTGCCGAACGCGAAGTCCGGGCATGCGGATGCGTTCTGTGCCGATCACATGCCTCCGCGAGCATTATGGCCCGTCACTGACTGGACTGGCGTGCCGGAGCTCGACTATCCGGACCGGCTCAACTGTGCATCCGAGCTGCTGTCTGCGCCAATCGGCGCAGGCGGTGGCAATCGCACGGTTTTCCGGTTTCCCGGGGGATCATGGACCTATCATCATCTGCACGACACCGTCGGCCGAATCGCCAACGTGCTTGTGGACGATCTCGGAGTAAAACCGGGTAACCGAGTTCTGCTGCGCGGGCCGAATAATCCGATGATGGCGGCATGCTGGCTTGCAGTTGTGCGAGTTGGTGGAGTAGTGGTGTGCACCATGCCACAGCTGAGAGAGCGCGAGCTGCGATACATCGCGGATAAGGCAGAGATAGCTCTTGCGTTGACCGACACCCGCTATTCTGACGAGTGCGAAGCAGCGTTTCTCATGCATGCGGATGGAACGGAGCGCCACGGCGCGCGCGTGGTGCACTTCAATAGCGATGCGCACTACGCGCTCGAGCCGATGATGCGTACCAAGCTGCCTGTGTTCCATGGCTGCGATACCGCCGCAGACGACACCGCAATTATTGCCTTCACATCGGGCACGACCGGTGAAGCAAAGGGAACGATGCACTCGCATCGCGACATCATGGCGATCACGGATTGCTTCCCGCGCTACGTACTCAAACCATCGCCGGACGACATCTTTTGCGGCTCGCCCCCGCTCGCATTTACATATGCGCTTGGCGGATTGCTGCTGTTTCCGATGAGGTTCCATGCATCGACTCTTCTACTCGAACAGGCCACTCCACCGCATCTCCTGAATGCGATCGAAGAATTCCAGCCAACCGTGCTCTTCACCGCGCCGACTGCGTATCGAGCGATGTGTGGCACGCTCAGCGGACGCGACGTATCGAGCCTGACAAAGTGCGTGTCGGCCGGGGAGACTCTTCCCCAGGCGGTGTTCGAGGAGTGGGAGAAGGCGACGGGTGTCAGGATCATCGATGGCATCGGAGCGACAGAGATGCTGCACATCTTCATCAGCGCGGCGGGGGATGACATCAGGCCGGGAGCGACAGGAAGGGTCGTGCCGGGTTATCAGGCGAAAATCATCGATGATGAGGGCGATGATGCACCTGCCGGATCGGTCGGGCGGCTTGCGGTGCGTGGTCCCACAGGCTGCCGCTACCTCGACAACATCGAGCAACAGAAGAAATACGTGTACGATGGTTGGAACCTCACCGGGGATTCATACAGGCAGGATGCAGACGGTTATTTCTGGTACCAGGCGCGAACCGACGACATGATCATCTCGGGTGGCTATAACATCGCCGGCCCCGAGGTCGAGAACGTGCTGCTGGAACATGCTGCCGTAATGGAATGCGCCGTTGTCGGCGAGCCCGATGAAGAGCGGGGACACATCGTCAAAGCGTATGTGGTACTTCGCAAGGGATACAGGGCAAGCGCGAAGCTGACGAAGGATTTGCAGGACTTCGTCAAGGCGCGAATTGCTCCATACAAATACCCTCGCGCGATTGAATTCACCAAGACGCTGCCCCGAACGTCTACTGGAAAACTTCAGCGATATCGCCTGCGGGAGAGCTAGTCATGAAGACCAAGCCAGTGGCTGATCCGACCGCCGCAGAAATAGTTGTCGATCGAACGATGGCCGAGCGGGAAAAGGGCCCCGCAATCGTACAGCCGTTTGGATGGCCGCGGCCGCGCGGCTATTCAAACGGAGCAGTGGCTTCGGGAAGATTCGTCGTGCTCGCCGGCCAGATTGGATGGAATCCGGTGAATGGACAATTCGAAGCTCCGGACTTCGCCGGCCAGACTCGACAGGCGCTGACGAACATCGTTGCGTTGTTGCTCGAAGGGGGCGCCCGGCCCCGCGATCTCGTCCGTCTCACCTGGTTCATATTGGACAGGGACGAGTATCTGTCCTCAAGCCGAAACGTAGGCGCCGTTTACCGCGAGCTCATCGGAGACCACTATCCCGCGATGTCTATTGTGATAGTGAGTGGACTTCTCGAGCGACAGGCACGCGTCGAGATAGAAGCAACCGCGATAATTCCGGATTAATCATTGAGCATCATTCCTCTGCCGGTGTTGACGGCTACCAGATACGTGCAGCCGTTGCGCGAAGGCGGCTCGCTTCCGGCTGTTGTAGACACGCATGGCGGCGGCTTGTTCGTCGCAAAGTTTCGTGGCGCCGGACAGGGAGTTAAAGCGTTGATCGCGGAGCTCATCGTCGGAATGCTTGCCCGTCACGTGCAGCTTCCGACTCCCGAGCCGGCGTTGATCGAGATACCGGAATCCTTCGGACGAACTGAGCCTGATCCGGAAATTCAGGACTTGTTGCGCGCGAGCCACGGCGTGAATGTCGGCGCGAAATATCTCGATGGAGCCTTCAACTTCGACGGAAATGCAGCTGCCGATTACATAACGCCCGAGCTCGCGGCGCGAATTGTCTGGTTCGATGCATTTGTCTCCAACCCTGATCGCACTCACCGCAATCCGAATCTGATGATCTGGGAGCGGAAGCCGTATCTCATCGATCATGGGGCGGCACTATATGCGCAGCATGACTGGCCATCGGTGGACGAAGCGCGCACGCGATCGCCGTTCCAGCTCATCAAGGATCATGTGCTGCTGGCGCAGAGCGGCGATATCGACGCAGCGGATTCCGAGCTGGCCCCAATGATGAGCGCCGATGTGATTCGAGCAGCACTGGATGCGATTCCCGATGAGTTGCTGACCGATGCGTCCATCAAATCCGACTTCGCGAAGCCAGCGGATGCGCGCGACCGATATGTGAAGTATCTGTCGCTCCGTGCGGAGTCGCCGAGGGCTTTTGTCGATGAGGCGAAAAGTGCGCGTCAGCGTGCGTCCCGGATTCCGGCGTTGCGGGTCTCGTCACGCCGGTGACAATTCAACTCGTGCGACCGACTGCAGATCCTGAGGTGGCGAGTTGGATCGCGTACAACTTCGCTGTATTGCGAGTCGTACCGCATGTCCACCTGGGTACATTCATCCCTGTGGGAATCGTGCTTCATG
>JANYKY010000467.1 GCA_025357975.1 Gemmatimonadaceae bacterium | reverse complement strand
TGTCTCCCGGGCCGCGGGAGGAAAATCATTTGCCGATTTTGAACTTCGTTATGTGGATGGACGCGATGTCTTTCCGTACGACAGCGTGTTTCCTCTCGCGGGATTGCGTCTCATGATCGATCGCACCGTGACTCCCGCGCTCGGCCTGTCGGTTTCCGGTGATGACCAGGGTCTGCGCGTAATGCAGGTGGTCGTCACGGGGCCCGGGGCGATCGCAGGAGTGAAACTTGGCGATTATCTGCTCACTGTCGGCGGCTTGGACGCCACCGATCCGACTTTCACCGACAAGTTCAACGAGAAGTATGCGACCGCACCGCCTGGCACTACGATTCCCGTAGAAGTTAGAAGAGGCACTCAGCGCCTGACGCTGAATGCCCCGGTGAAATTTCAGACTACCGAAGGCCGCCGGCTCATCGAGATGACGAACGCGACTCCAAAAGCAATCAGGGTTCGTGATGGCCTGTTGAGCGGTACGCCTCAACAATAGATGCGTCGCGCGGCGAAGGCCCGGTCCACGGTTCCTTCATGAGCGCTTCGATCTCAGAGATCTCGCGCGGCGCACGCGAGATCCACTCGATCCCGCGCGGTGTGACGATGTAGTCGTCTTCGATTCGTACGCCGATGCCTGCATATTTTCGCACGGCGGGCCCGATTTTGGAAATCACGGCCTGGTTCCGCGGCGTTTTCGGGATAATGTCGAGCAGAGTTGCCCTCACATAAATTCCCGGCTCGATGGTGAATGCGCTGCCCGGCACGAGCTTGCCGCCGGCGCTCGATGCGCCAGGATCGTGTACGTCCAAGCCGATTCCGTGCCCGAGCCCGTGCATGTAGTAGAGAGATCTCTGCGAGCACTGGCGAGCTGAAGCAGCATCGCAATCATAAGTGGCTCCTGGAGCCTCGATCAGTCCGAGCCTGGCGAGGGACTCGTCAAGCGATGCGTCAGCAGCTCGAGACATCGCGCCACCTGAACCGTTGACGGCGCTATTTTTTTCTGCTGCGGCCTGAGCAGCTCGAACGGCGCTATAGATGTCTCGCTGCACTGGAGAAAAAATTCCTGTCGCCGGTACGCTTCGCGTGACGTCGGCGGCATAACCCCGGTACGACGCGCCAATATCCATCACGATCATGTCATTCTTTTCGATGTAACGATCGTCCGCGCTGTAATGAAGTGTAGTCGAATTGGGTCCCGATCCGACGATAGACGAGAATGATGGGCGATCCGCACCATTGCGTCGGAAGTCATATTCGATGAGGGCCTGAACCTCGAACTCGTTCAAGCCCGGATCGATGAAACGCATCGCGTCTCGCTCAGCATTGACCGTAACGTCGACGGCCCGACGAATGAAATTCAACTCGGCCTCAGACTTTACTTCTCTGAGGTGATCGACGATCGCAGTCGCCGACTTCACCGATGCTCCTGGATGCCGCTTGAGCACGGATGCTGTCCATTGGTCATCCGGGCTGAGGAATCGCTCGCCCGAATCAAAGCTGCCGACCATGAGAAGCGGCGTTGCTGGATCCGCGCTCATCAGCGAATCCACCGCCGCGTCGAGTGACGATGCGCGCCTGCCTTCGATCCCGAGCGCTGTCCTCACATTCGATACACCCAGCCGACGACCGGTCCACACTTCCTGAGTCGGGTCACTTGGCTGTACGAAAAGCATCGGAGTGCCGCTGAACCCGCCGTTCTTCACGACCATCACGAGCGCTGCACCCGGTTCGTTGAATCCTGTCAGATACTTGAATGAGGAGTTCTGATTGAACCCGATGTAGTCCTCGGCTGGTTCCGGCGACCCGAGCGCGACCACGATGCCGTTCCCGACTCCGGAAGCAAGTGATGCACGACGTTGGGCGTATTCGGATTCAGGGATCTGCGCACTAACGGTCGTGAAGGCGAGCAATGCGGAAAGTGCGAGTATTGTTTTGGTCATCAGTTAGAAAGATCGCCACGCACGACGCGTTGAGGGCAGGTTTGGCTGTTTGGCTTGTGGTTTGTGGCCTGTGGCTAGTGGCCCGTGGCCTTTGGCTGGCAGTTTCGGTTACCCTCGAAGAACTGCCTTGGCGATCGTCTGGAGCTGCATGTTCGAAGTGCCTTCGTAAATCGCTCCGATCTTCGCGTCACGATAGTACTTCTCGACCGGATAGTCCTTCGTGTATCCGTATCCACCGAACAACTCCACGCAGAGCGACGTAACGCGTTCGCAGACCTGCGACGCGAATAGTTTTGCCATCGCTCCTTCGCGTGCGATGTCGTGGCCTGCATCCTTGAGGCGCGACGCGTTGTAGACCATGAGGCGCGCCGCCTCGAGATCGGTTGCGGCCTGTGCCACCTGAAACTGAATACCCTGAAATTCGGAAAGAGATTTCCCGAACTGTTTTCGCTCGTTGAGGTACGTGACCGTCGCCTTCAGTGCGCCCTGAGCGACGCCGATCATCTGTGCGCCGATGCCGATGCGACCTTCATTCAATGTCTCAATAGCGATCTTGTAACCCTGACCGACGGGTCCGAGAACGTTCTCTTCGGGTACCTCGCAGTTGTCGAGAAGGAGCTCTACAGTGCTCGATGCTCGGATGCCCAGCTTGTCTTCCTTCTTGCCAACACTGAAACCCGGAAAGTCACGCTCGACAATGAAGGCGGTGATCCCCTTGTAGCCGGCGGACGGATTTGCGTTTGCGAAGATGATGTAGATGCCCGCTTCGTATCCGTTGGTAATCCAGAGCTTTTGCCCGTTGAGAATCCATTTGTCCCCCCTTTTCTCCGCCTTGCATGCAAGTCCGAACGCGTCTGAGCCGGAGCCTGATTCGGAGAGGGCGTATGCACCGACGGTGTCCGACGTTAATCGCGTCAGGTACTTCTTTTTCTGCGCGTCCGAGCCATACCGCGTGATCGGATAGTTCACGAGAGTGTTCTGGACGTCGCACAGAATCGCAGCCGACGCGTCCACTTTGCTGATTTCTTCGACTGCGAGAGTGACCATGAACAGCGATCCACCCGCACCGCCGTACTCTTCGGGAACTTCGATCCCCATCAGTCCGAGCTCGAAGTATTTCGGGATGAGATGCGGGTCGATTTGCGCCGCTTTCTCCATCGCCATCACGCGTGGGCGAACCTCTTCTTCGACAAAGCCGGCGACCGCGTCGCGGAACATTGTTTCTTCTTCGGAGAGAGTCGTCAGGGCCGGGCGGGATTCAGTTTCGGTTGTCATGGGCATGGGATAGAGCTCTTTGATACGGATCAGGTGCGAAGTGCCATATACGGATCGGAAGCGTTGAACTACGGATCAGGTGCGAAGTGCCATATACGGATCAGAAGCGTGGAACCACACATCAGGTGCGTTGCAACTACAGATCAGCGGCGTCGGCCTTGAGGGCTTTTCCCCTTTTTATTGTTTCTGATGGCCGTTCTACGTTGTTGATCCGTGTCAAGCTGTTGATTTTGATGTTGATTTTGATGTTCATTTGGTGCTGATGTTGATTCCTGATGCGATGTACTCGCTGAGCTCTTCGCCCGGCAAGCATCACCGCAGAGGTTCTCCGAACATGCGGGGTCCCAGCATCGATTTGCCACCGCTTCATCGAAGCTCGCATCTACTGATAGCCCAGCACGTGAGAGAATCAGCTCTCCAAGCTTTTCGTGAACACCGAATGCCGGGGTAACGGAGAACCTGACGCCTGGATAAGAAGCGGATGCCTCACCAACCATCCGCGGAATATCGGATGTCGAGTGCCTTCCGGGTGACAGCATATAGGGGAAGACGATTACTTCGGTGGCGCCCGCCTCGACGCAGCTCGCGAAGCCCGCCGCTATTGAGGGTTCAGCGAGTTCCATGTGCGCCGGCCGGACAATTACTTCACTCCCGGCCATGGACTGCACGAGGTTCGCCATGCACGTGAGCATGTCGTTCGCTTCAGGTTTTCGCGAGCCGTGATCGACGAGAAGAACTGCTTTCATCATACCCTCAAAATGACCGGCTGCGTGGCGCGAGGAAAGGAGAAACGTCCGTCCACGCCTAATGCCGGGTTGACACTGGAATGTTTCCTCGGCATGATAGGTAACGTTTCGGTTACTCATTTATCCATCTCTGGATGCCTCGACCCTCCGCTCACGCTGACGTTTTCATGGCTGTCTCCGACCCGACCCGGCGCGCGATTCTCGATCGCCTCCGACACGGCAGCGCTCATGTGAACGATCTCGCGTCAGGCTTTCGAATCAGCCGCCCGGCTGTGTCAAAGCACCTTCGCGTGCTCCGCAGCGCGCATCTCGTCCGCGAGAGAAGGGAGGGCCGTAATCGCATTTACCAGCTGGAGCCCGAGCGCATTCAGGAGGTCGCCAACTGGGCGGAGGAGTACCGCACGTTCTGGGAGACAAAGATCACGCGCCTGAAGCATCACCTCGAACGACAATCGGAGGAAAAGGACTCATGACAGCAGCGACGCAGGAATTTTCAGGCACGGGCGTTCATGCGAGCGCCGACAC
>JANYKY010000465.1 GCA_025357975.1 Gemmatimonadaceae bacterium | reverse complement strand
AGCATGAAGTGATCGAAGCCACCACGCTCGATCTGATGGAGATCCCATTCGATCTTGTGGACTGTTCGCTGGAGATCTTTGGCACGAAGGTCGATGACCCGATATCCGTCGCGCGTCAGCACCGCCAGATCCCCGTCATCGAGATAAACGACTTCACGCGTCTGCGATAGAATCGCCGACGCGTCACTCGCGATGTAATACTCGTGATCCCCAAGGCCGATCAGAAGCGGACTGCCTTTGCGCGCCGCGACGATCTTGTTCCGGTCGTCACTCGATACTACGGCGATGCCGTAGGTGCCTTCGACCTGCCAAAGAGCCTCGATGACGGCGTCTTCGAGCACTCCATCAAAGGCTTCTTCGATCAGGTGCGCGAGAACTTCCGTGTCGGTGTCCGAGACGAACTTGTGGCCGAGCTCGACCAAGTGCGCCTTGAGCGACGTAGCGTTCTCGATAATGCCGTTATGCACGACGGCGATGTGCCCGGTACAGTCCATCTGAGGATGGGCATTGCACTCATTCGGAGCGCCGTGCGTGGCCCAGCGCGTGTGGGCGATACCGGAGTTTCCGTTGACAGGGTTGGCAGCGAGAGCTGCCTCAAGTCGCGAGATCTTTCCCGCCGCCTTGCGGGTCTCTACCCCTTTTCCGTTGAGGATTGCGACACCGGCCGAGTCGTAACCACGATACTCGAGTCGCTTCAGCCCATCAACGAGCAGGGGTATCGCCGACCTGTCCCCGATATATCCGACAATTCCACACATAAGCTGGCTCTTTTCATTAAGGGATGCTTACCGAGTACAGACGGAAATTAAGCGACATGGGCGAGGCCATGACAGGCGATTACCAGTCCCCCACTATTCTCCGCTGGATTGCCGCTCTAATTCGATGTCCTCTTCAGTCTGTTTCTTGCCGTCGGCTTTGCCATCGGCCTGGTTTGCGCCCTTTGTGTCTTCAGCTTCGCCGTTATTGTCGCCGTTGAATTCGGTCACTCGCCGCGTTTCGGGGCTGCCGCTATTTCCGTCGTTTCTGCCTGACAAGAAGTCCTCCGTTGGTTGATTGCTCACACACTCAGGAGGCAGCGATCGTGCCAGCGAGGTTCGGCCTAATCCTTCGTCACGAGCGCATCGAGTGGAGCGCGGCACTTCGCGACGAGCTCGTTGGCCTCATCAATACTCGGCGCCTCGGCAATGACCCGAACTATTGGCTCCGTTCCGGACGGCCGGACGTGGACCCACCGGTCGGGCCAGGTCAACCTTAAACCGTCCTGCGTATCGACTTCTGCATCGGGAAACGCGGTTTTCAATGAAGAATAGACCGTGTCCAGCGCTGCTGCTGGCCGGGGCAGCTTGTCCTTTACGATCGAGTATCTGGGATATGACGCAACTATGGCTGACAACGAGCGGCTCTCCTCGAGTAGCAGTTGCAGAATCAATGCGGCCCCAACCGGTGCATCACGGCCAAGATGCAGCTCCGTGAGGATGACGCCACCGTTGCCTTCACCACCAATTGGAGCATTTTCGGCCCGCATCCGCGTTGCGACGTTCACTTCGCCGACCGGCGCGCGAATCACTTTTCGCTGCTGCTGGTGAGCGATATCATCGAGGATGCGGCTCGTCGAAAGATTCGTGACGACAGGACCTTCGCGATTTTTCAGAACGACCTTCGCGGCCAGGGCGAGCGTATAGTCTTCTCCGATTGCATGGCCCTCTTCGGATATCAGTGCGAGTCGATCGACGTCAGGGTCAACAGCGAACCCGACGTCCGCATGACTCTCCTTCACGAGAGTTTCGAGGTCACGGAGATTTTCTGCGATCGGTTCCGGCGACCTCGGAAATCTTCCGTCGGTCTCGAGGTTGATTGCAGACACCCGGCAGCCAAGCTGTTTGAGAAGCTGGGGCATGAACGCGCCGCCTGCACCTCGCACGCAATCGAGAGCCACATGAAATCCGCGGCGGCGAATTCCGTCCACATCGAGAAACGGAATCGCCAGCACCAGCGCGATATGACGCTCGATCGCGCCGGTGTCAGGTTCGATGGTACCCAGCTCGTCCCAGCTCGCGCGCGGGATCTCGCCATCGACCACTGCGCGCATCGCGGCGGCCTCGGATGAATCGAGAAAAAGTCCCGACGCGGCAATGAATTTCAACGCGTTCCATTCGATCGGATTGTGGCTCGCGGTGATCGCCAGTCCGCCAGCTGCATGATGGTGCTCGACGGCAAGCTGGATTGTCGGCGTCGGAGCCATGCCGACATCGATGACGTCGCAGCCAACGGATTGCAGTGCAGAAAGAACGACAGGATGAAACATTGGTCCGGAGACCCGGCTGTCGCGGCCGACAACGATCTTTGCCTTTCCTCCCCCTGCGTGCTGCTTTGCCCATGCCCCAAAGCCTGCAGCGTACTTCGCGATAACCTCAGGCGTCAGCGCTCCACCCACGCGTCCACGCACGCCTGAGACGCTCACCATCAATCCTTCATAGGCCATCAATCATCTCCATAATCGGGCTCGTTGTCGCGTCGGTAATCTAGCGGCGCAATTTCCGGCGCGCGCTTATCTTTGACGGGTCTGCAACCATCAAACGAGTCTCCATGACGCGCATTTTCGACGAAGACCTTTCAGTCGGCTTCGGTACCCGGGCGATTCACGCTGGGCAGCGCCCCGACCTGCTCTCCGGCGCAATCATGACGCCGATTTACACGACTTCGACGTACGTGCAGGAAGGGCTCGGCGACAACAAGGGTTACGAGTACGCGAGAGGCAAAAACCCGACGCGCGAAGCGCTGGAGCGGAACGTAGCAACGCTCGAAGGCGGCACGTATGGCTTCGCTTTCTCGAGCGGAATGGGCTGTCTAGACTCGATAATGAAGATGTTCAAGTCAGGCGATCATATTGTCTGCGGCGAGAACGTGTACGGCGGGACTTTTCGGCTGTTCGACAAGATCCTTCAGAACTTCGGCTTGGAGTTCAGCTTCGTCGATGCTCGCGACCCTCAGCGTATCGCTGATGCGGTAAAGCCAAACACGCGAGCATTCCTCGTCGAGACGCCGACGAATCCGCTGATGCGGCTTACGGATCTCGCGGCGGTCAGCGAGATCGCGAAGAAACACGGTGTTCTTCTCATCGTGGACAACACGTTTGCCACGCCGTTCTTTCAGAAGCCGTTCGAGTACGGCGCGGACGTGGTTTACCACTCGACAACGAAGTACCTGAACGGTCACAG
>JANYKY010000460.1 GCA_025357975.1 Gemmatimonadaceae bacterium | reverse complement strand
AAATAGTCACGGGATTTCAAAATGCGTGCCCCATGGCCTATTAAAACATGAACAAATCGGGCAGACTATGGTTCTACGGCGTTAGAGCGCATGTTATTGCCCGCTTCAAATTTCGGGGGCGACGGTCACTGTCCGAAACTTACTGAAATATTGAATTAACGGCCCTCCAGTACATATAGCGCACTTTTAATCAATTTAGTGGGGAGTTAGGAATTTGGGTGTCGAGCTTGATAAAATTCGGCTCGAGATTGGCAATTGATCCCAATCCCGCATAGCCACTGCCGGCATCATCCACAGCGAAGCGATACCCGCGATCACGGAAATCCTTCAGCCGTCCGCGAAATTTTGGATAGTCCCGAATTGCGGTTCGCTCCGTAATCTCCAGCACCACCCGGCTCGGATCCGCGACGTCGAGATCATGCTCCGTGAACATCGGATCGGTGAAATCGTGCGGATCGATGTTTAGAAAAAGAAGCTCGTCTTTCTTGAGCGTTTCAGGCATTCCGGCGATCGCCTTGTTGCGGCACAGTCTGCTCAACTCCCAGATCATGTCCGTCTGTCCCGCGACTTCGAACATTACTTCCGGACGGCGCATGCTCTTCATCGTTCCGCGTGCCAGCGCCTCATAACCGAAAATTTTCTGCGACTCGGCTACAACAATCGGATGGTATTCTATGTAGAGGCCGCCGATGCGCAGTGTTTCGCGAAGGTCGGCGGCCTTGAGAGCGAATTCTCGCTGCTCTACGCTGTTTGAGGAACTCGCAGCATCTCGAATGGCTCTGTATAGCTGGCGCTCCAGACGAATCTTCGGATCGTAGTGAACGTGAGAGCTTCCGACGAAGGTATCGAACAATGACGAGATGTCGTCGCCGTGCTCCTCCTCGATTCGTGCGGAAATGAACTGGTGAAGCCGCGCCGTCATTTCAGTGATCGCTTCCCTTCCCGGCACTTCAATGCCGATGGCAGGGACGTACATCACGACGAAATCGTCATCGTTGTTGAAGTTCACGACGAGCTCGGCGTTGATCAGCGGGCCGTCGTGCAGGAAGTCGCGGATCGATCCAGCAGTCGTCTCCAGGACCTGGTCGAGTTTTTCCCAGCCGTAAATCTCTTCGATCTTGGTGTATCGATCGAAGTTGAAGTAGAGAACGAGAAGCTCTTTTCGATCGATGATCGCCTGCCTCAGCGAATCGATTGCTGATGGGACGGTCGGTACTTTTGCCTGTCCACCACGAAACAATCTTCGGTAGTTCGGCAAGCTCAGGTGGCCTTCGGCAGCTTCGCTACATTTCGCGCCACAACTTCGCCAAGCCTAGCGAGCTCGAAGGGCTTCTCGACAAAATCGTCAGCCCCTGTCTCGAGTGCCTGGCGCTTATCGGTCCAGTCCTGAAGCGCGGTCACCATGACGACCCGAAGAGGCCGCCCCGCCGCCTCGGCTTTCATCTCGCGACACACCTGCCAGCCATCGCGGCCCGGCATCATGACGTCGAGAAGAACAAGCGACGGGTTGAGGGACTCGAAGAGCGTCATCGCCTCGTCGCCATTATAAGCGACCGAAATGGGATAGCCTTTCGACTCGAGATAATCTCTTATGATGTGGGCATTGTCTTCGTTATCGTCGACGACGAGGACAGCCGGAAGCGTTGGATCGGTCATCGTTTATACGTTGACCTCCCCGCACCTCAGTAGCAAGTGACCCATCATAAAAAAGTAGTCCTCACAGGATGGAATCTGGCGGTGAAACCGCGCTTGACATGGGCGATGCTTCCCTACAGCATCAAGTACCATCCGGTGTAAGGGAGAGCATCGTGAGTACCTGGAAAAAAATTATTGCGGTCGGCGCATTGCACGCCGGGTTGTCGCTCGCAGCCGTGTCGCTCGGCGCACAGGGCTCGCTGCAGTTGTCCGGAACCATCTTCGACCAGAACCGAGCACCGGTCGGCAATGCGGAAGTCACGTTTCGCACGGCGCATGTATCCCAGAAGTCGCGGTCTGACGATTTCGGGCGCTTCCAGTTTGCGGGGCTCACCGCAGGGCCGGCAAAGCTGACGGTGCACCGACTGGGTTTCCGCGAGTTTACTTTGCCGGTCGAGGTAGGCTCCGCGGACGCCGAAAAGCCCTTGACGATAGACCTCATGCCCCTGGCGACTGACATCGACCCCGTTCTCATCGAAGACTCGCGAGGCCGCCTTCAGGAATTCGTCGCTCACAGAAAACAAAGCAAATTCGGACACTTCTTCGATCAGAACGAGATCCGCGCCAAGGCGCCGAGATATTTGAGCGATCTATTCAGAAGCGTTCCCGGCGCTACTCTTTCTCCCGCGTCGGGCAGTGGCTCTTCACTGAAGCTTCGCGGATGCCAGCCCAGAATCTGGCTCGACGGGGTTCTTGCCGAGGGCGCTGACATCGATGAATTGATCCCGCCCTCGGAAGTTGCGGGCATCGAGATTTACTCGAGCTGGGCAGGCGTGCCGGCGCAGTATATGGACCGCGAAAACCGCGCGTGCGGTACGGTGCTCATTTGGTCGCGGCAGGCTTAGCCGGTGTTTCCTCCGGAGTCGAGCCTGATACACAAACCCCCCGGCAGCTGCACCGGGGGGTTCGCGTTAAGGAGTAATGCTATCAGGGGGCGGGCGCCTGACCCCTGACTCCGCAGCCGGTGAAATAAGTTGGCGCCGCGGTTGGTTGCTTGTCCCAGTACATGCGCGTTGTGAAAACGTCCGCACCCTGCACTGCTATCGCCGCATTCACGTTGGTGAGATTCACCGACGTTTCGGTGATCGAATATTGGAAGCGGCGCGGAACGGCCGTCTGAGTTGCTGCGGGGCCCGGCTGAACTGACATCGGCTGGCATGTCCGGCGCCACTCGTTCCATGCCTGTCCACCGTCCGTGAACAGCGCTATCCACTTCTGCTGCGCGATCTGGGCGAGCCCGGGCGTTCCACCTTTGTATGCAACCGACGATTGTCCCAGATACGCGTCGATCGCTGACTCGTCGACGCCCCATTGCTCCATCGACGCGCGGATACCGGCCTGATAATGACTCGCCGCTGAGCCAGCGATGGTCGCCAATCCTCGCTGCACGGCTTCGGCCTTGATGAATTCCACTTCGGCATACGTCATCAGGAAAGATGGGAAGCTGTTGCCGCCTCCGCCGTAGAATCCGTATGCCGTGTTTCCTGGATAGAACACTGCTCCGGGACGAGATGCGGAGGTTATGTACGGCGCTGCCGCAGACGCAAGTAGAGCGTTTGGTGCGCCGGCGTACACCGAGGGATCTGCCGGCGTTGGCTGCGCATAAATCGGGATACGGGGATCGTTGTTCGATTTCAGCAAGTCCATCAGAACAAGCGAAATGCGATGATCGTCCCGCGTCGCAAAGTTCAGCGCCCACGGATTGTTGTAAACGCCGTCACCCGGCCACACCAGCTTCGCATTGTCGGAATTCGACTGTAACACTCCGCCTGGCGCGGCAAAAGCCGCCGTGAGCTGAGCTCGCGCAGTAGTTGGGTCCACATTCACGAGCTGCAGGGCAGTGCGAGCGCGCAATGAATTCGAGAACCGCTGCCACCCAACCAGATTTCCGCCGTAAATCGGGTCACCCGAACCAAGGCTTCCTGATCCGCTGCTCATATCCTTCGAGGCCTTGTCCAGGACCTTGAAAAAATCGGCGTAGATGTCCTTTTGCGCATCGTACTTTGGCGAAAGAACGCCAGCCTTTGCGGAGTCGCCCTGGAGTGCGTCGAAATAGGGTATGTCGCCCCACGTGTTCGTGATGTAGCTGAATTCCCAGGTACGCATAACGAGAGCCGGTCCATAAACTCCGGCTTGATTGGCCGTAGTTCCTTTCGATATGACCTTCTGATAGTCTTCGAGCTCCTGTATGTATGGAGTGTCGAAGTACCCTTGCGTCGAACCGCCCGTGAGACGCGCGTAGCGATCCTCGTCGGGATATTGAACTTCAGCGAGATGCTGTGTGACGAACTCAGTGCCGCGCAGATCATAGTTCGCCCCAAGCCACAGGTTCACGCCGCGCACTGCGCCCGCCGTGAACAGCGATGACGCCGGAACGTCCTCGGGGCTGTTCGGGTTGACATTCAGATTCGTGAGCTTGTCAGAGTTGCAGCCGGCAACGCCGAATCCGAGCGGCAACAAGACCGCAAGTGTTCGCAGTTTTGTATTTGTCATTGTCGGATCTCCATTACGGCGTGATACGGAAGCTCAGACCATATGTCCGAGCATTTGGTAAAGCCGCGAACTCGACACCCTGGAAGTTTCCGACGCTGTAGGAGAACTCGGGATCGATGTTCGGAACTTTCGTCCAAGTATGCAGGTTGCGTCCGGTAACAGCGACATTAATCGAGTGTGCGTACAAGCGGCTCGCCCAGTTTGTCGGAAGATCGAATCCGACTCTCAGCACCCTCAGCATCACCCAGCTTGCATCGTATACGTACGGCTCCATCACCGGGAAAATGTTCTGGAAATACTGCTCGGCCGTCACCGTCGTCGGGTTGGGCTTGCCGGTGTTGACGTCGATACCGTCGAGAACTATTCCCGGCTTGTCCCAGTCCTGCTCACGACCCTTCAACGAGCTCTTGAGCACCCCGGAATACTCGCCGAAGAAATTCGTGATGCTGACGATGTTTCCACCTCGACGCATGTCGAGAAGTGCGTTGATCGACACGCTTCGAAACTTGAAAGAGTTGCTCCAACCGCCAGTCCACTTCGGTTGAATGTTGCCGAGCACCTTGCGATCCCCGAGAACGGTGATGCCACCGTCCGTGAGAATCTTGCCCGTGGCTGAGTCGCGTGCGAATCCGTAACCGAAGATCGAGCCATAGGGCTGGCCTTCACGCGCCTCGATATTGGTGTACCAGCTCGAGCCAATCACGAATGTGGAAATTCCCGGTGCGAGCGCATCGACCATGCTCTTGTTACGTGAGTAGTTGAACGTCGAATTCCACTCAAATCCGCCAGCCGTGCGAATAGGTGTGAGTCCGAAGAGAAAGTCGATTCCCTTATTGCTGATCTTTCCCGCATTGACCGCCTTCGACTGGAAGCCCGACGTGGGCGAAACCGGAATTGTGAAGATCTGGTTTCTTGTGGCCTTGTTGTACCAGCTGAAGTCGAGCGTGCTGCGTCCCTCAAACAAGCTGAGCTCGACGCCTGCTTCGGTCGCGTCGGTCGATTCCGGCTTGAGATCGGCGTTCGCGATGAAATTCTGCAGCGAGAATTGCGGTAGGCCGCCGAACTTATTCGCCAGGCCGCCGTACGTCGTGCGGAGCTGATAGGGCGCGGCATCCGCTCCCACACGGGCCGTCGACGCACGAACCTTGAGATAGCTAAGAACGCGATTATGCAGGGCGGGAAAAGCGTCGCTCAACACCGCCGAGGCGCTGAGTGAAGGATAGAAATAGGAATTCCGTCCCTGCGGCAACGTCGAGGACCAGTCATTTCGCGCTGTTCCCTCGAGCGTAAACCAGTTGAATGCGGTGACTGCCAGATCGCCGTAAGCGCCGTTTACCTGGCGTCTCGAGTCAAACTGGCCGAGCGTCGGCGTGACCGCGGCATTCGTCACGTTGTAGATGCCTGCTACCGAGAGCCCGGTCGTCACCGTCGATGTTGAATTGAAAGTCTCCTGGTGGGACCCGACTCCCGCCGTCGCGTTGAAGCTCAGGCTGCTCGAAATGTCTCGCGATGCGTTGAGAGACAGGTCGCTGGTCACCTGCCGGCTGTAGTCGTTGAGAAACGTGAATCCGCCAAAGAAATTCGGATCGATTCCATTGCCCTGAATGTTCTGCGGCGCAAAACGCTGATCGACGTTGAATCGGTAGACATCCGCTCCAGTACGCGCAACCGCCGAAACGCCAGGCAGAAGCTGGTACGTTGCGGACACACTTCCGAGAATCCTGTCCCGCGTGTCCTGGTCGGGATTCTCGTACATCATCCAGAACGGATTGTTGTGGAAGTTGTAGTTCCAGTTGAACTCGCGGTTATCGGGGCCGCCGTTCGATGCACCGCCCTTCGAGTAGGCACGCAACGCGTTCATGTCGATCTGCCGGCCGAACCACACGAACTGCTCGAGAATTCCCGTGTTGTAGCCAACACCGGGACGGTTGAGCGCCGTGTTGTGGACGTAATCGAGCGTCCCATCCGTCGTGAGCTTGTTGCTGACTCGAATCGATCCGTTGATCAGACCGGTAGTCTTCGAGAACGTGTTATTCGGAATGTATCCGGTGATATTGTCACGTCCGAGTGAAAGGCGCGCCGTCACGCGGTCGCTTCCGCCGCTCATCGCGATCGTGTTCGACATCGTGTGTCCGGTGTTGAAGAAACTCGCAACGTTGTCGGGGTGAGGAATCCACGGCTGCTGCTTGCCGGTGAACTGATCGATCAGTCTGCCATCCAGCTTTGGCCCGTAGCTCTGGTCCGCGAAATCGTTCGTGCCCCCGCCGGCGCCATCGACGAATGCGAACGCACCCTGCGCTCCCTGACCGTACAGATTTTGATATGTCGGAAGTACGGACGGGCTGTCCCAGGAAAAACTCGAGCTGATCTCGGTTCGCACCTTGCCGCTCGTGCTGGGTCCTTTTTTTGTCGTGATGACAATCACGCCGTTCGCGGCGCGAGAACCATAAAGCGCCGCAGCGTTCGGTCCCTTCAGAATCGACATCGTCGCGATGTCATCAGGGTTTATGTCGGAAATCGCGCTCCCGTAGTCGTAGCCTCCGTTGGGATCCCCGCCGTGACCGGCGTTGGATACCGGAACACCGTCCACCACGAACAGCGGCTGATTGCTGCCGGTAATCGAGTTGGCACCACGGATGACAATGTTCGTCGATCCACCCTGCGTACCCGATCCAGTGACGGTTACACCAGACACCTTGCCGCCAATCTGGTCGAGAAGATTCAACGACTTGGTTTGGTTGAGCTCGTCACTCGAAAGCTGCTGCTGAGCTGTCCCTACTCGGCTCTTTTGTCGTTCGATGCCAAGCCCGGTGATCACCGTTGCAGTCAGTTCCGCGGCCACTGGCAAGAGCCGAAAATCAGCAACTACGGAGCTTCCCTTGAGCGCGACGTTAATCGTGCTGGCCGTGTAACCGAGGCGGCGCGCGCTTATTGTCAGCGCCTGTCCCGCGATCGCATTCGGAACGATGAAGGTATAGCGGCCCTGGGCATCCGTCTGCGCGCCTACCCTCAGCGACGGTATGCTCACTGATGCCGCTGCGAGTGGGGTTTCCGTTGTGCCCTGAGTGACCCTTCCGCTTACAGTGACTGCCTGCTGCGCGAGCATTATCCTCGGTGCGAGCCCGAAGACAAGCGCGACAGCGGCCAGCCCCTTACTCCGACTGAACCTTCGCATGGCGCCTCCCGTGTAGATACCCATCTGTGTGAATGGTCTACGCCGTGACCCGTCACGATCCAAGTGCGTTCGATCGCAACCCGGCCGGCACCCAGAAATGTTCTGAAGTTGGAAGAATGTCAATGACACCTCAGAAACCCGGATTCCCGGCCGTAAAAAAGCCCCCGGCAGTTCGATGCCGGGGGCTGGTGAAGAGCGGAGCCTCGTGTCAGGCTGCTGTAGCTTTTTCGGTGACTATGCGGACTACGTTGTTGATGACCTGCAGAAATCCGCCCTCTATATCGAACTTCCTGTCGCCCGCGCCTCCCAGCCGCAGGGCACCCTTGCCAAGCAGTGTCATCAACGGAGCATGACCCTGGAGAATTCCAATCTCTCCGTCGAACGCTGGAGCGACGACCGAGGAGGCCTCCCCCTCGAACAACACACTCTCCGGAGAGATCACCGAAACTTTCATTTGCCGGTCAACCCTGCTGCGCCATCTTCGCGGCGTTCGCGACGACGTCGTCGATTCCACCAGCCATGAAGAACGCCTG
>JANYKY010000453.1 GCA_025357975.1 Gemmatimonadaceae bacterium | reverse complement strand
GTAATCGGCGCAGCCCCCGACTTGCAGGCGAGGAGCGACTGCCACATCGTCGCCACGTCGTTGCCGACGGGCGTAACAGCACCCATTCCGGTGACAACGACCCTTCTTTTCATTACGCCGGGATTTTGCTGTTCAGGTAGTTCAATGCGTCGCCAACTGTGCGGAGCTTTTCTGCGTCTTCATCAGGGATGTCGATGTTGAATTCTTTCTCGAATTCCATCACGAGCTCGACGATATCAAGGCTGTCGGCACCGAGATCTTCGATGAAGCTCGCTTCGTTGGTGAGCTTTTCGCGCTCCACTCCGAGCTCCTTCTCGATGATGTCCTTAACTTTCTCCGAATTATCGGCCATAATGCGTCCTCTGATGTTTGTGGTGAAGGGGAGAAATATAGTTAACTGGCGATTTACCAGAAAGTTACGGCGCGGTCCGCAGTACCAGCCAACATTGCGGATTCTGGACTAACAGCCATTGCGTAATGGCAATGGTCACATGACCATTCCGCCATCGATGACTATCACCTGACCCGTGATGTATGAGGCATAGTCCGAAGCCAAAAAGACTACCGCGGCCGCGATGTCCTCCGTGCTGCCCAGCCGCTCGAGCGGAATAAGCCCCGTCAATGCGGAGCGTGCTTCGGGTGTCATCGCAGCAGTCATCTCTGTTTCGATAAAACCCGGCGCGATTGCGTTCACCAGAATGTTCCTCGAGCCAAGCTCTTTCGCGACTGATTTGGTAAGCGCGATGAGTCCGGCCTTGCTGGCAGCGTAGTTCGCCTGGCCCTTGTTGCCGTTGAGACCTACGACGCTGGCCATGTTGATGATACGGCCAGCACGCTTTTTCATCATGCCACGAGATGCCGCACGTATCGCCGCGAAAGCTCCACGAAGGTTCGCGTTCATGACCTCGTTCCAATCATCGTCCTTGAGACGCATGACGAGGTTATCGCGCGTAAGTCCCGCATTGTTAACGAGTATGTCGAGCCCACCGAAAGCCTTTTCGACATCGGACACGAGCGCCGCAACCGCGACCGTGTCGCTCACGTCGCAGCCGAATCCCATGGCGTCCCGTCCGATTTCCTTGGCAACTCCCTGTGCCTTTGCCTGATCCCGTCCCACGACCGCGACGCGCGCGCCACTGTCAGCCAGCGCAGCGGCGATCGCGCGTCCAATACCGCGCGTACTGCCCGTAACAAGAGCCGTTTTGCCCGTCAGGTCGATGTTCACGATGCGGCGCGCAAAAGGAGTTTTTCGATCTCCGAGGGTGTTCCGCAGGCCATCCCGACTGCTGATGGAACGATCCGCGTTAACAACCCAGTCAAAACGCTGCCCGGCCCCATCTCGACGAACAGAGCGTCAGGAAACTGCAGAGACATCTTTGTAATCCCACCCGCCCATCTCACCGGAGACGTAAGCTGCTTCACGAGAAGATCCCGCGCGTCGGCCGCCGAAGTCGACGGTGCCTCCGTAACGTTGGAGAAAACGGGGAATGCCGGCTCGCCGAACTCGGTCGCATCGACGGCCTCCTTGAAGCCCTTCTCTGCCGGGTCCATCAGCGGCGAATGGAAGGCACCGCTCACCGGAAGACGCACGGCGCGCTTAGCGCCCATCTTCTTTGCCAGTTCCATCACTTTCTCTACGCCCGACACTTCGCCCGACACCACGACCTGTTCTGCAGTATTGTAATTGGCCGGGACGACCTGGCCGCTGCTTCGCGTTGCAAGCTCGCACAGCGACTCGATCGAATCGTCGAGCTTGCCAAGAATGGCGGCCATTGCGCCGGGCCGGGTGACTCCTGTCTCATACATAAGCTGACCGCGACGCCGCACCAGCTTAGCCGCGTCGGTCAAGGTCGTCGACCCGGCCGCATAATAGGCGGTGTGCTCGCCCAGGGAATGTCCCGCCGCCGCGCACACGTGTTGTTCGAGTTGCTCGCGGACCACCGCCCAGACCGCGGCTCCGTGGGTCAGCAGCGCAGGCTGAGCATTGAGCGTCGCCGTGAGATCGTCCGCTGGCCCTTCGAAACAAAGCTCGCTGAGCGCGAAGCCAAGCGCGTCATCGACCTGCTGGAATACATCCCTCGCCGCGGGGAACGCATCCGCTAGATCTTTGCCCATGCCAGGTTTTTGTGAGCCCTGACCGGGAAATAGAAGGACAATGTTCACAGGTCAGAACCGGATGATCATGGACGCCCATGTAAATCCGGCGCCGAATGCCACCATCAACACGGTGGACCCCTCGCGGATCACTCCCTTCTCCATCGCTTCGTCGATCGCGATTGGTATCGATGCGGAAGACGTGTTGCCGAAGCGGTCGACATTCACATAGACCTTGTCCATCGGAATGCTCGAGTGCTTCGCTGTTGCCTCGATAATCCGCACATTGGCCTGATGGGGAATCATCAGGTCGATGTCTGCCCCAGTGAGTCGCGCGATGTCGAGCGCTCTGTCAGCAGCCTCCGACATCGAGCGCACGGCGTGCTTGAAGACTTCGCGCCCAGCCATTTTCACGAGATGAGTTCTTTCTTCCAGAACCTGCGCCGACATTGGAATCGCCGCACCGCCCGCCGGTCGGTAGAGAAGGTTCGCGAGCTGCCCGTCACTGCGCATAAAACTCGAAAGAATTCCCTTCCCGGTTTTCGCTCGCTGAAGTATTACGGCACCCGCTCCATCACCGAACAGGACGCAGGTAGCCCTGTCTTTCCAGTCGATGATCGAGCTCATCTTCTCTGAGCCGACCACGAGAATCGTCTCGGCTACACCCGTTGCGATCATTCCCTCTGCAACAGTCATCGCGTAAAGCCAGCCAGAGCACGCCGCACCGATGTCGAAGGCGGCCGCGCGCGACGCCCCGAGTTCCGCCTGAAGATCTACCGCGGTGGATGGAAGAAGCCGGTCAGCGGTTGCCGTGCTCAAGATAATTGCGTCGAGCTGTCCCGCTTGCACCGATGCCTTTTCCATCGCCGCGCGAGCGGCTGTCGCCGCCATCGAACAGGTAGTCTCGCCGTCCTGAGCGATGTGTCGCTCTACAATTCCTGATCGCTCGACGATCCACTCGTGCGACGTTTCAATTCCGATCGCCGCGAAGTCGTGGTTGGTCATCACAGTCAGCGGAATGCCGCGTCCAGTGCCGATAACTGCAGCAATCGGACGTTTCACGATGCGACCTTTATCTCTTCCTCGTTGCCTGCCGATGCGAGCTTTTCCCCGATTCTGTCGTTCATCCTCGTTTCGAAGGCTCGCGCAGCGGCTCCGATCCCGTTCTTGATCGCACGGGAAGTCGAATTGCCGTGACAGATCATGCTGATCCCGCGAACGCCCAGCAGCGGGGCGCCGCCGTAGACCGACGAATCGAGGGCGCCGAGCGCGGTCACTACACGCTTCATGTCTATCTCCGGATCGCGCTTCAGGATCTCGAGCACCATCGGGATAATGCCCTCATAAAACTTGAGTACGATGTTGCCTACAAACCCGTCGCAGACGATGACATCGATAGGGCCACGATTGCTGGCGCCCGGCGGCAAGTCACGCCCTTCGATATTGCCCTGAAAGTTGAAGCCTGCTGTGCGAAAGAGTGCGTTCGCTTCTTTGGTGATCGCATTGCCCTTTGCTTCTTCTTCACCAATGCTCAGCAAACCGATCACCGGGTTGTCCCGCTCCAGTACGGTCTCCGCATAAACAGACCCAAGCCACGCGAACTGCACGAGCTCGGCGGCTGAGCAATCGACGTTCGCTCCGGAGTCGAGAAACACGATCGGATTGCGGGAAGTGGGAAGGATGGTACAGACCGGGGGCCGCTTGAGTCCGGCGTGCAATCCCAGCATCACCGCGGACACCGCCATCTGGGCGCCCGTGTTGCCGGCCGAGACGAATGCATCGGACAATCCGTCGACCTGCATCTTTACGCCGACCGCCATTGGATTGTTCGGCTTCTTGCGAAGTGCCGCCGTCGGCCGCTCGGACATGCCGATATTGTCGGGCGCTTCGACGATGTCGATGCGGTTACGCACATGGGCGCAATGCTCAAGCTCGCCGCTGAGAAGCTCGGCGAGCTGTTGTTCTATTGTGGCAGTTTGCCCAACGAGCTGAACAGTATGGCCATCAGCGGCGTCGAGTGAGAGAAGCGCTCCTGCGATAGTTGCCTGAGGTGCAAAGTCGCCCCCCATGGCGTCCAACGCGATGCGCGCCAATGCCTACGCTTCCCTGGCAGCTACTCTTTGTTCACCATCGTAATAGCCGCATTCGTCGCAGACATGATGCGGGCGCTTCATGCTCTGGCAGCGCGGGCACTTCTGGATCGCGATAGCGGGAGCGACTTTATGTGTGTTGCGGGCGCGCTTTTTTCTTTTGGAAGTACGGCGCTTCGGGACGGCCATTGTCGATTTCTAAGTTGAGTGTAAAGCTTTTCAGGGCAGCTGGCTGCGAATCCCGCGCAGCGCGTCCCAACGACTTTCGGTAGCTGCGGGAGCACAATCGCACGACCCGCTGTTCAAATCAATACCACAACTGCGGCACAAGCCTTTGCAGTCTTCCCGGCAAAGAACGAATCCGGGTACCGAGAGCAGCCAGAGCTCGCGGATAGCCGGACGCAGATCGAGGTTATGGGCCTGCTCGTCGAAGGGATGGACATCGGGATCGTCCGACGTGTCATCGCCTTCCGACGAAAAAATAAAATGCGCTTCCTCGTCCACCGAGGCTTCCACTTCTGTCAAACACCGGCGGCAGGACATCTCTGTCTGGCCGCTGATACTCCCGCTGAAGTAAAAGCGGGACGGGCCGGCATACGAGAGCCGGCCTCCGACTTTAATGGGACTGGTAGGGCGCAGGTCTCCGTCTTCCCATACCGAATCATCGGTGGCGAGAAGGCCCTCGACTTGCGCCGCCTGCGACTCCAGGGAGCGAATGTCAAACGACAGCATAAGCTCTTAAAACTAGCGACCTTAGGACCCTGCGAAAAGTGGGCTGATCGCGATAAGGCCGAGGACTAAACTACGGAACGGCCATTTAACTGCGATGCACAGATGAAAATGATGACGGCTGATTGGGCCTCGCTGATATCAGCCCGACATCAAGCTTCCGTTTTTGTGGTTAAACAACAAATACTAGAACCCAGATTTGCGAGATCTCTACGGACCGGTCAAAGTCCTTGAGCACTCATCATTTTCATCTGTGCATCGTAGTTAAACGGCAGTTCTGTGGTTCCGTCCTCACCGTTGCACCTACAGAGCCGCGATAAGCTCAGACTCGGAGAAGAAGAATCGTGCTTCCCTCTCCGCATTCTCATCCGAATCCGAAGCATGGATGGCATTCCGCTCCTTCGACTCGGCATAGAGCTTCCGAACAGTGCCTTCGGCGGCCTCGGCCGGATCAGTCGCGCCGATCGCATCCCGCAGCGACAGGACGGCGTTGGCCTTCTCGAGCACAAGCGGCATACACGGCCCGGAGGTCATGAAGCTCACGAGTGACCCGTAGAACGGGCGCTCTTTGTGAACCTCGTAAAATGCGCCGGCCTGTGCCTGCGTCATGTGCAGCACGCGACCCGCCTTGACCTTGAAGCCCGCCTGTTCGAGGTGCGCGATGATCCTCCCGGCCTTACCCGAAGCGAAAGCATCCGGCTTTACGATTGTAAGTGTCCTGCTGCCAGCCATGTCTATATCCCAGTGTGATTTAGTGAGCGTTTCTGAGAAGTTCGACCACATCGATGGGCCGCTTCGCTACGCTGATACCGTTCTCTTCGAACGCCTGCATTTTTTCTGCTGCCGTACCGGCCGATCCGGAGATAATGGCGCCAGCGTGACCCATCCGCCGGCCTGGAGGAGCGGTCTGTCCAGCGATGAATCCCACCACTGGCTTCGACATCTTTTCCTTTACGAAAGTGGCTGCTTCCTGCTCGTCGGTCCCGCCGATCTCCCCGATCATTACGACTGAGGTCGTATCAGGGTCGGCCTCGAACGCAGCAAGGCAATCGATGAAATTCGTGCCGTTGATCGGGTCGCCGCCAATTCCAACGCAGGTGGTTTGCCCCATTCCAGCTCGCGTCATCTGGAAGACAACTTCATACGTCAGGGTTCCCGAGCGGCTGACAAGCCCGATGTTACCAGGCGTGCAGATTCGCCCTGGAATGATGCCAACTTTTGATTTACCTGGTGAGATCAGCCCCGGACAATTCGGCCCAAGGAGCCGCGCTCCCTTCTCTTTGACGAACGGATAAACCTTCGTCATGTCGAGCACCGGAACGCCCTCGGTAATGCAGACGATGAACGGAATTCCTGCATCGGCTGCTTCCATCATCGCGTCTGCGGCAAACATGGGCGGCACGTAGATGACTGTCGCGTTCGCCCCGGTTTCCTTTACAGCTTGCTCGACCGTATTGAAGATTGGCACGGTTTCGTCGAACTTCTGGCCGCCTTTTCCGGGCGTGACACCGCCGACGACCTTCGTTCCATATTCGATCATCTGGCGGGTGTGAAACGATCCATCGCGGCCGGTGATTCCCTGAACCAGCAGTCGCGTGCTGTTGTCGATGAAGATGCTCACGCTGCGATCCCGGTTGCGAGTGAAACAGCCTTTTTCACGGCCTCATCCATGTCGGTCATGGCAGAGAATCCGTTTTCGGTCAGGATTTTCAGCGCGATTTCTTCGTTGGTGCCGGTCAACCGAATCACGATCGGGACCTTGAGCGGATTCTGTTTTGTCGCCGTGACAATCCCGTTCGCGACATCGTCGGTACGAGTGATCCCGCCGAAGATGTTGAACAGGATCGCCTTCACATTTGGGTCCGAAGTGATGATGCGAAGAGCATTGACGACCTTCTCGGGGTTCGAGGATCCGCCGATATCCAGAAAATTCGCTGGCTCTCCGCCGTAGTACTTCACCAGATCCATCGTTGCCATCGCGAGCCCCGCTCCATTGACAACGCATCCGACATTTCCGTCGAGCTTGATGAACGTCAGGTTCGCCTTGCGAGCCTGCACCTCGGCTGGATCTTCAGAAGATTCGTCGCGCAATGCAGCGACGGCGGGATAGCGGTCGAGCTCGTTGTCGTCGATTACCATCTTCGCGTCGAGCGCCACAACGTCGCCTGCCGGTGTCGTCACGAGAGGGTTTATCTCGGCCAGCGACCCACCATTGTCGATGAAGGCCGTATAGAGCTGTTGCATGATCTTCGCAGCCGCGCGTGCTTTTTTCACGTCATCGTAAAGAAAAAATCCCATCTCCATTGCTTCGAATGGCATCAGCCCAAAACGAGGATCGACCGGATACCTCATCAATTTCTCAGGCGTCTCGGCGGCGACCTGCTCGATGTCGATGCCGCCCGCGGGGCTGACCATAAAAACAGCGCGCTTGGACGCACGATCGACGATGACTCCGACATAGGCTTCCGTATCGATGTCAGCGGCTGGCGTCACCAGAACTTTCTGGACGGGAAGATCCTTGATGGTCAGGGAAAGAATCGCCTTCGCGATTTCGCGAGCTTCCTCAGGAGTTTTGGCAAGCTTCACTCCGCCCGCTTTCCCGCGTCCTCCGGCATGCACCTGTGCCTTTACCACGACAGTCCCGCCGAATTTGCGCGCGATTGCCTCGGCTTCTTCGGGAGTCGTCGCAATCTCGCCCGGCGGAATGGGAATGCCCGCATTCCGAAATATTTCCTTTGCCTGATACTCGTGGATATTCACACTGTCTCCGCTCCGCGAGACTGGCTCGCGGGTGAGTGGTTGCTGGATTTGAACATGCAAATTAACGGGCTATGGTAGTCCCTGCGCTTCCATGCACCGCGGCGAGCCCCCGACTCAACTCCGTGATCACTGCCCGGCCCCCCGTCGCGCGAACATAGTCGACTGCAGCGCGAACCTTCGGGGCCATGCTTCCCTCACCGAACGCGCCATTCGAGTCGAGTGCTTCGGCCTCCGCCACGGTAAGCCTGTCGAATGCGTGTTGACCGGGCCGGCCCCAGTCCGCATAAACCGCATCCACATCTGTAAGTATCAGAAGAAGCTCCGCCTCGAGCTCGCGAGCGAGCACCGCGGCTGACAAATCCTTGTCCGCTACAGCGTCTACGCCTTCGAGTGCGCCAGATGCCTCGCTGTAGACCGGAATTCCTCCGCCTCCCGCGGCGATTACGATTGCCCCGGTGTTCACGAGGCTTCTAATTACCCCGAGCTCGCGAACCGCCAGCGGTTGCGGACTGCCGACGACTCTTCGAAAGTTGCCGCGGGAATCTTTCTTGATGGTCTGGCCTTCGGATGCGAGAGCATCGGCACGTTCAGGTGAAATCTGATGACCAATGAATTTGGTTGCCACCGACAGGGCCGTGTCCGCCGGATTGACGATCACCTGAGTTATGACCGTCACCACCGCGCGGGCGATGCCAGCCTTCCGTAAAGCGTTGTCGATTGACTGCTGAATCATGTATCCAATCCAGCCCGCAGTACTCGCGACGAGAACACCCAGCGGTAGCGTTGCAACCTGGGAGCGAGCGAGCTCGTTTCGAACCAACTCGTCGCCCACCTGCGGGC
>JANYKY010000427.1 GCA_025357975.1 Gemmatimonadaceae bacterium | reverse complement strand
TTCCAGCAGTTCAATCCCGCTTGCGTTACCACCGGCAAGCACCAGCGACGGCACATAACGAGTCGCTAGTTCATGTTCCAACGCACGGAAGTTCTCATCGTCACGGTTACCCGCGATCGCGACTTCGACCGCGCCGTTGGTCACCATGTCAGCGGTGCCAAGGAGATGCCCGAATGCGCTGGGATACCGTAGGAGTGGCGTGGCAAGCGTTTCGATTACGAAAATTGCGCGCCTTCGCATCTCGGAGTTATTAGTCAGCTCCGCCAGGGTCAGGAGAAGATCGACAGCCAGTGAAGTGCCGGAGGGTATCGCATTGTCGGTCGCGTCGCGCGGGCGCGTAATAAGCGGTTCAGCGTCACGGGCGGTGTCGAAAAAAGCGCCGATCGTATCGTCCCAGAAAAGGTCGATCATTACGTTCGCGACCTGCGTCGCCCGCTGTACCCACTGCGGATCGAAGGTCAACTCGTAGAGCGAGATGAAGCCAAGCGCGACAGCCGCGTGGTCTTCCAAAAAGCCATTTATACGGGTCTGGCCATTCATGTGGGAGCGCATGACGCGACCGTCTTTCACCATTTCCTTGATCAGAAACTCACCGTTTCGCAGGGCCATTCGCGTGAGCTCTTCGCTTTCGAATGCGCGTGCTGCAGTGGCAACGCCGCGAAGCATCATGCCGTTCCAGCCGGCCAGGATTTTCTCATCCCGTGCGGGCCATGCACGGTGGGCCCGGGACGGATAGAGAGTCGTTTTCGCATCATTCATAATTCGCTCGAACAGTGCGGGGGAGATTCCTGCTCTTGCCGCCACCATTGCCGACTGAGCTCGCACGTGCAAAATGTTCCGGCCTTCGAAATTCCCCGCGGCGGTTACGCCGTAATAAGTCTTTACCGCAAGCGAGTCTGATCCCAGGAGAGCGTCCAGCTCGCTCTCGCTCCACACGTAGAACTTTCCCTCGTCCCCGTCGCTGTCGGCATCGAGTGACGAATAAAATCCGCCTTCCGGCGAAGTCATCTCGCGACGCACCCACTGCAAGGTCTCTTCGGTCACGCGCTTAACGTCTGGATCGTGCGTCGCCTGCCAGAGATTGGCACCGAGTCGCACGAGTAACGCATTGTCGTAGAGCATCTTCTCGAAGTGGGGCACGAGCCAGGTCGCATCCACTGAATAGCGGTGAAATCCGCCGCCAATCTGATCGTTGATACCTCCGTTTGCCATCTTCGAGAACGTGTCCGAAACCATCTCCAATGCATAGGGCGTATTCGTACGCCGCCAATAACGCAGGAGAAAGTCGAGAACCATCGTCGGAGGAAATTTCGGTGCGCCCTCGAATCCTCCGTGACGGACATCGTACTTCTGCGCAATGCCTCGATACGCGAGGTCCAAGGCGCGCGAGCCGAGCTCGCCTTCTGTTTGCGCGCGTACATTGGACGCGGTGTACATGTCGCGAATCTGGGATGAAGTGTGTGTCACCGAATCACGACGGTTGCGATATGCGTCGGAGACCGATTCCAGAACGCGCTTGAAACCGGGGCGTCCCTGGCGGTCTTCGGGCGGATAGTACGTGCCTGCGTAGAACGGCTCACCTTGTGGCGTAAGAAAAACAGTCATCGGCCAGCCGCCCTGACCGGTCATTGCCTGCACCGCCTGCATGTAGATGCCGTCGAGGTCCGGCCGCTCTTCTCTGTCCACCTTCACGTTCACGAAAAGATCGTTCATGACATGTGCGATGTCTTCGTTCTCGAACGACTCGTGCGCCATCACATGGCACCAGTGGCACGCAGCGTAGCCGATGCTGAGCAGTATCGGACGGTCCTCGGCGCGAGCGCGCTCCAGCGCCTCCGGGCCCCAAGCATACCAATCGACAGGGTTACCGGCATGCTGTAGCAGGTACGGGCTGGTCTCGTTCGCTAGCCTGTTCGCCATGCTCAACCGATGAAAGTGCGTCTCTGTCCGAAACGGTTGTCGGACGGCCTTCCCAACTATGGTGCACTCCCACTGGAAGGCAAGAGCAGCGCGTGAAGCAGGCCTGCCCGAATCGCATTAACTTCCCGCCCATGTTGCTATGGATTGGGGTCGGCGGCGCGGCCGGAAGCATGCTTCGCTACCTGTTCGGATCGCTCGTTCAGCGGTCCGCCGGTACCGGGTTTCCCATCGGCACTCTCGCGGTCAATGTCCTTGGTAGCTTCATTATGGGAGTGCTGGCGCAGCACTACATGAATTCGCAGACATCGCAGCAGATGCGCGCCGCATTGATGACTGGCTTCTGCGGCGGATTCACGACTTTTTCTGCGTTCAGCCTGGAGACGCTCGGACTGATGCGTGGCGGTGAATACGGCAAGTCGGCGGCATATGTAGTGCTTAGTGTAATGCTGTCGATTCTTGCGACTTTTTCGGGAATGGCGGCAGCCCGGGCTGCGTAACGTCCCCCTCCAGAACATCAAACCAAACAACGGAAATGAAATGACCGGAAGCGTGAAATCCGATCTGACTGACTATCTCGAAAAAACGTATCCGCAAACGCGGGATGAGCTTTTTGATTTTTTGAGAATCCCGAGCGTAAGCGCGAAGTCCGAACACAACTCAGATACTGCAAAGGCAGCGGAGTGGGTTCGTTCGTCGCTCGAAACGGCCGGATTGAAAGCTCAGGTATTCCCGACGCCTGGGCATCCGATTGTGATTGGCGAATGGCGCGGCGCCGAGGGTGCTCCAACCGTGCTGGTCTACGGCCACTACGATGTTCAGCCGGCGGAGCCGCTCGATCTATGGACGTCTCCGCCGTTCGAGCCGACGGTTCGCAACGGGAATATTTACGCGCGCGGATCGGTAGATGACAAAGGCCAGCTCTTCCTTCACATCAAGGCCCTGCAGGCTCATCTCGCAACACGAGGCAAGCTGCCCGTAAACGTCGTCGTAATTGCCGAGGGCGAAGAGGAGATCGGCAGCGACAACCTCGAGCATTTTGTCGAAGAAAAGAAAGACCTTCTGGCCGCTGAGGCAGTCGTTATTTCTGATTCGGCCATGTTTGCACCAGGGCAGCCGTCGATTCTTTCTTCGCTGCGCGGACTCGCGTATTTCGAGCTGATCGTAGAGGGTCCGACCGTGGACTTGCACTCTGGGGCCTATGGCGGTGCGGTCGTCAACCCGGCGATGGCGCTTGCACGAATTCTTGCGACCATGCATGACGAAAAGGGTCACGTCATGATCGAGGGATTTTACGATTCAGTGCGTGAGTGGAAGCCCGAGGTTTTAGCGGGCATGCGCAAGCTTCCATTCGACAGCGAGACGTTCCGGAAAGAGACCGGTGCTCCGACGCTTGGCGGAGAGAAAGGCTATACGGTTCTGGAACAGCTGTGGGCACGGCCGACGCTCGAGGTCAACGGCCTGCTTAGCGGTTACATCGGAGAAGGCGCCAAGACTGTTCTTCCGTCAAAGGCAATGGCGAAAGTCAGTTGTCGTCTTGTGCCGGATCAAAGTCCGCAGGAGATCGAAAAGTTGATCCTTGCCCACGTGCAGAAGGTGGCGCCGAAAGGCGTCAACACGAGTGTGAGATTTCTGCACGGCGGCAAGCCGTGGCGTGCCGAGTTGAATGGCCCTTTGTACGATGCGGCTCGTCGCGCACTGGCGACCGCCTTCGAGAAGCCGCCGGTGGTTGTTGGAGAGGGTGGCTCAATTCCGGTCGTTGGAGACTTCGAGCGGATACTTGGAGCTCCGGTGTTGCTGGTGGGCTTCGGGTTGCCCGGCGAAAACGCGCATGCGCCCGACGAATGGATGAGCGAAGAAAACTTCAGGATCGGAATGCGCGCGATTGCGGCGTTCTGGGACGAGTACGGAGTGGCGTCAAAATCCTGCTGAAGCGCTTCGCGCTCGCTCGCGCCTGAGGTTCCACTCAAACCAGCGATCCTCATGAAGACGCTTATATCGAGCCTTCAACGCTGCCTGGAGCTGTGACTTCGCTGGCTCGGGAAGGCTGGGAAGGCGGCTGACAATCGTGGGGATCGCGTCGGCCGACAGATCGCTCGTGAGATAAACCACGTCCAGCTTTCCAGTCGCAGTGAAGAGGTCGATGTTGCGATCTGCGATCCATGATTCGTGGTTCCAGTAAATAAGAACGATGAAGGTCGCGATCGCTGCCATGCCTGTCAGACGGAAGAGGCGAGACGGATCGAGCTCGGTAAAGACTTCGCGCGACAATGCGATCAGGCTTGCGGCGACGACGATCATGTATGCCTGCGCGTACAGGCGGGCAGTGGTAAATCCGTAGGCTTGTTCGTACAGCAACACACGATGGAATGCGGAAGCTAGCAGGAAAAAAACAGCAAGCACGACGATCAGCGTCAAGGCTCTGAGCGTGCGGCGCCACTCGTCGATATTTCCGTATCTCTCGACGATGACGAGTAACAAAACGGTGCACGATGCCACCACAGTTATTTCCGCGAATCCGCGACGCGCGTATTCAGCGAATGTCATCCCGGACCCCTGAATGCCCGGAAGATTTCCGAAGAAATAGCTGAGCTGCACGGCGAGGAATGTCCAGAAAAGAAGAGCCACACCAGCGAGCAAAATCAGCCTCTCGGTAGACCCAAGCCAGCGACTTCTAGTCCCCGAAGTGCGCGAGACGATCAGACCGTGAATATCGTATCCTGTCCCCCGCTGAGCGTATCCATATGCGCCGAGGACGATGCTCAGCAGTGCGATGAAGAAAATTGTTCGGGGGAGGAACGCCCAGTTCGTGAGAAGATCGCGGATGGCATTGCGCCAGTCGGCGAAAATCGGGTCGGCAGTGGCGAGGAGGAGCCCGAATACGAGGACCACCGGCGCAGTGATCGCCAGCCCACGGACAATCGCCCTCGCCCTCGGCGATCGAATCAGACCGAGGGCTTCGGAGCCACGCGTGACAGATTCCGCGAGCGCAAGACCAAACGCCGCAGCAGGTGCGACAATCGTAAAGCCCGGCGTAATACGCTCGACCCTCGAATCGATCGACAAAAGCATCGCCAGCGCCAGCATCAGGATCACTGAGAGGCAGATGAATGCCGTGAGGAATGGATCTGCGGTGATGGCAGCTCCGCCTGCAATGATCACTGCAGTGCCTTCGAGGTATGGTACAAGGCTCGTGTTGCCGCGCGCGGGGCGAAGGAAGATGAGAAGCCCAGCCGCTGCGCCTGCAGTGCAGAGAAGCCAGTTCACTCCTGGCATTGCGTCATAGGCGATCCATGTTCCGAAAGCGGCGACGAGGAGAGATGCCGCCCACAGTAGCGCGCGCTTATTGGACATAGCGCTTTCAGAGATAACAGAGGACATAACTGCAACCTGTGCCATATTCTCTATTTCGTCAAGTACTTTACACTACAAAGCGTGCGCTGCAACCCGTTGTCCGTGCGCGTGCCGATGGGGGGTCGCCGAATTTACCGGCCAGCACCTATTCGTTCACGTCATTCGGGTAGCTCTACATCGGGCACGCGCACGGGAACAGGCTTCCCGTTAACGGGCAGCTGATACGGGCCGCGCAGAAACGGAGAACGGCCAACGGAGAAGGGAGAACCGGCCGCGCTTCTAGTAACGCCAGTCGCGGATCAGGAAGAAGCTCAGCACGCTCGTCGTAAGCGGTGTCGTGAGCGGATTGAGTGTCGGCTCTCTCAGCAGAAACCGCGGCTGGAGGCTCGTCTCGAGGCTGTATCCCTTCAGCCCGCCGAACCGGTGCTGGAGGAGGATGCCGGGACGCTGCAGAGCCGACGGGTCGGGGCGCAGTGTCAACGACAGGAAGCTGTGGGACTTGATGTACTTACCGTATTCGATCTGCGTGCCGCGCAGGAAACTTCCAACGTCGGTCTCGACATCAGCGGGGGCAATATTCAGGACATCTGCGCCGAGTGCGCGCGCTGCTTCGCCCGAAAGCTGATCTGTGAAGACGCCGAGTGCGACGGCGGCGAGCTGCTTGCTCGCGAGAGCTGCACCTGCACCGACGAGATTGCCGCTGCCGCCGAGTCCTGCGCCCTCGAGCTGCAGCAGCGATGAGGACGACCGTCCGAATGCGAGATAACTCAACAAATCGCTTTGCTCGATGGGCGGCTGTGCATCGCTGGTGAGCGAGATCTGGGGATTCTTCATCGTCCCGCCGATGAGAATCTGGATATTGATAGCTTCGCGCGATGGCAGACGGACTTCGTATCCACCGGTCACCTGAAGTGTCGGGTTGATCTCATCCGAATTCACAAACGTTGCCGACCCGCGCTTGACGTCGAAACGCTTCGATAGAAAGGTGTAATCGCCTCGCTCGCTCAACAAAACTCCGTCGAGAACGAGCGACTGCTTTGCCCGATTTACGTGAATCGCGAGATCCCCATCACTGTATAGCTCGATGTTGAAGTCCGTCGATCGCACGAATACGTCACGATCTACGCCCAGGTTGACGTCCATGCGCAGATTCGACAGCAGCGGCGACTGGGCCGGGAAAATCTCTCGGTTGGCGAGAACTGCCGTATCGATAACGCTGAACAGCGCTGGATCGCTCGCCCCGATGATCTTCTTCCCCTCGCTCTTCGGGATGAAGAGAACGCCGCTCAGGACACGCAGGTCTCCGCCGATATGCGCATCCTTGAACGGACCCGTGATGCCAAGATTGATGTTCGCGGTAAGCTTGCCATCCTCGTCGTTAAGGACCGTCGCATTGTTCGTGAAAAGCTTCATGTCGAACGAAGGCTCGCGCAACGACCCGACCCCGAGACCTCCCGACAAGGCGATTCGCCCACCGCTATAGGCAACCAGCGAGTCGACGACGATCGTGTCACGCAACATCCTGATCGACCCGTTAATCCGATTGAGCGTGAGCCCGATCGGAACGACGTGCGCCTGCGCGCTGTCGAGCGTAAGATGACCTGTAACTTCGGGTCGGTTGAGTGTGCCTCCGACTTTGACGTCGGCAACAGCTCTTCCCTTCATGTCCGTCACGTACTGGCCGAACTGGGGAATCAGATCGAGTGGAAGGCTGTCCGCGCGCACGGTCAAGTCGATCTTTCTGTCCTTCGGAAGCCGAGGTCCCGTCACTCCACTCAGGGCCAGATTGATCGGGATCGTTCCCTGCGCGAAAAGCAGCGAGCGCTCACCCGCGCGCATCGCATCGGCGCGACCCGTCAGCGTCTGATTGGCGTAGCTGAGAGTGCCATGGACTTCAGGAACGAGAACGTTGTTGTAGTAGAACCTTTGTGTCCCGAACGAACCCGAGAATGTCGGATCGGTCGCCGTTCCCGCTGCCTTGAGATCGAATGACAGCAGCCCCCTCGCCTGGATGTCACTTTGCGCAAGCGCGATGAGATCAGCAACCTCGAAGTTGTCCACCGCAACTTCGAGATTAGCTCGTCCAGCTTTCGGCACCAATCCGTTCACGTAGATACGCCCATTCTTCGAATTGCGAAGCTCGAGCTGGCTGATATCGACGCCAACGGGGCCCCACTTTACGACAGACGGACGCGTCGATGCCCAAATGGTGCTGTCAAATCGCAGCTGCGTACGATTCAGCTTCAGTTCGTTTCCGGCCTTGTCGAGCAGAAAGTCCGCGTTGGCCGAGTAGATGTCCTTGTCATTCTGTATGACGGTCACTTCGGCAGTGCCCTGAGGCTTGTGATAAGTGACCTTCGTATGCACGCTGTCGAGCGAGAATCCGCCGGCAACGATTTTCGTCGCTCCGCCATCGATGTCAACACGCGACTGTGGAGACAGCGCATTCGTCCAGTCGTACTGAGTGCTGAATTTTCCGATGGAATTTCCGCGCGCGATGATGTTCTCCCCGCTCGCGTTGCCCTTGAGACCGAAGCTCTTGATGTTGCCGGTAGCCACACCATCAGCTCGAAGCGACCCCGACAAGGTGCTCATGCTCAAAACCCGGGGCGTGTCCACCGCGGCAAGAGTCGGCGGAGCTCGTCCGGTAATTGCCCGCTCTACTTCAGTCGCCTTCGCTAACCGCAACGAATCCGCGCGTGCCTGCGCGATCCGGCTTGCGAGAATGCCGGGGCGGGGAGGCACATCGCCTGTCGATGCCGGCAGCAACTGGCCGAGCCGATTGAGTGAATCGACGTTGACGTGGTAAGTCAGTTGACCTGTTCTGCCGGCAGCCAGCCCGAACGAACCCTTCGCGTTCACGATGCCTTCAGGGACGATGATCGAGAGCGTGTCGATCTTCGCAATTCCATCGGCGGCGGATAGCCTGACCTTTGCGCCAGTGAGCGACAGCGTGTCAAATGACGATCCCTGTAGATCAGCAATTACATTCGCTCGCATGGTTGCGGGATCGAACCCGCTCCCATTCGCCATGATCGTACCGGTGACCGTTGTTCGCGGCGCCTTCGCCAATATCGCATTCGCGTTGAACAGATTCGCATCGACGGTCGCGTCATAGACCTTCTCGCGGCCAGCAAGATTGAACTTGCCTGTCAGTCCAAGGGCGCCACCATCAGCGAATGCAAGCCGGCTTTTCACGGCAAGATTTCCAAGGGTACCGGTGAGCCGGATCGGTCCGCTCGCAGTGCCACGCAAACCAGCCGCGGGGAAAAAGCGCCCGGCTTCAGCGAGGGAAAGCGGATGCAGCTGCGCATCTACGTCGAACCATGCACCAGCCATCTTTCCGTTCGAGCCGGGCCGGAAGGCACCATTGCCGGACAGATGCGAAACGTTCCCTCTGTCGACGTGCGTCACATCCGCTTTCGCAGTCATCCGCGAAAGCATGGATCCGTTGAGGGTCGCGGTGCCACTGATCGTCCCGCCCACAGGCAAATTCGCCGCGTAGCTGCGAAGAAGTGCGACCTGAAGCGGCCGCATCGTAAGACGCAGATTGCTCGCGCGGAAATCGTTGTTCAGGACGCCAATATTACCGACTGCGAGCACGCGGCTTCGCCCGACTTTCGGATTGTCCAGGGCGACATCGGCATTCAATGCAAGGTTTTTCTTATCGCCGTTGAGCGTCGCCGTACCAGTAAGCGTACCACCGCCGCTCGGCAGGCTCTTCGCGTACGTGCGAACAACATCGAGCTGCACGGGAAGCATCGTCAGCCGAAGATTGTCGGCGCGGTAATTGGTGCCGTTCATCTCCATGCCACCGAGCGCTAAGATGCGATTTCGCCCGGCTTTTCGATCATCGAACGTTATGTCAGCGTCAACGGCAAGCTTGTCCTTGTCTCCAGTGACCTTTGCGCGACCGGCGAGTAGTCCACTCCGCGGAATCTTGACTGTCGGAAAGACATGCTCGATGAGCTTCGTATCGAGATTGGAAAAGCGGGCGTTGGTGTTCTGAATCGAAAATGCCAATCCCCGATACGTGATACCAAGGTCGCCGGACAAATGCGCGTTGTCGACCTGCATGACAGCGTTGCGCGCGACATAGACGGTCGTATCACCTACCCAGTTCAGACCGAAGTCCAGTTTTCCACCGCCGTGTTCTGGAATGTTCGGGTCGACCCAGCGAAGATCAGCAGCCGACACCGTATCCGCGTGGATCTGGAGCGCCAAGTCGTCATTGTCGATGTTGTATTTGCCGGTGCCCGAAAGCCTGCTACCCGGCAAGATTGCCTTGGCATTTTTCCACCAGATGGAATCCCCGGTGAAATCGAACGAGCCAACGAGGGATTTGACGGCAACAGTCGGCGGCTTGAATGGCTGTGCGATCATGCTTAAAGCGGCGACGTCCGCATGACGGGTCTTGTAGTCCGGATCCTCGAGCCGCAGAAACGGAAGCTTCGCATTCACATGGTGAAACTCCGAAACTTTCTGATAACCGTTCGGAACCTTGATGATCGCCAGGCGCCCTTCAGGTCCCAACGCTGTGCGAATCATTTCGGCGTCAGTCTTTCCAGCGGTCGGTTTCGGAGCCCACGGCGACCTGGCTGTGATGTCGCCATCGACGAGTGTCACATCGCTGAAGCGAAGCGTTTTCCCCCAGTTATTGCTGCTTTTTTCGTTCTTCGTGGTGGTGTCATGGGGAAGGATACGATCCCAGTTCCACTTTCCTCCGGGTGGACGATCGAGCACGATCACCGGATGCACGAGGCGCACTGCGTCGAAGTCGACGCGTTGCCCATAAAGTGCGCGCAGGGAATATCGCGCGGACGCTTCATCGACCTTGGCGAATGGCGCACCGGCGCTGTCGGTAATTACAAGATCATGAAGGGTGATGCCCTTGAGGAGGTTGCCACTTACAGATCCGACCCGGAGAAGTCCATGAGTACTTGCCTGAAGAATCGGGACGAGGCGTTTCAGGATTTGTCCACGGCCCCAGTCGGTATTTGCAAGTCCAAACACACCGATTACTGCAACCATCGCGAGAACAACCACAGCCGCGAGCCCACGAATAAAATGGCGCCGCACTAAAAGGCTTCTCCGATCGACAGGTGAAGCACCAGCCGATTAAGCACGCCCCTGAATCCTGAACCCGCCTGACTGAATTCGCGCCTCTCCTTCAATGTCACGAGCTTCGTCACACCATTGACAGTCGTCTCCGTAACAACCGGGAGCTCTTCTGAGCGTGCGGGATTTACGCCGAGATCGATACGAATAGGTCCGACAGGCGATCGATAACGAACTCCGAAGCCGGGAGTTGCTGCTCGAGCGCTGGCCGGCGCATCGGGGGTCGTTTTCTGCGACACGTATCCACCATCGACGAACACGGCACCAAAAAGCTGCTGCCAGATCGGAAACCGAAACTCGGCGCTAGCTTCCGCGACGAAATTTCCGCCGAGCGGCCGCTGGTCGAAGTCGGTACGAGCAAGACCCGCGGCATTCGGGTCACAGGTTGTGATATCGACGGTAGGGCCACAGCTCGGATCTTTCCCGCGAAGCTTCGCCGCCGGGATCGTCAAAACGCGCGGCCCGAGCAGGTTCTCCCCGAACCCTCGCACCGATCTGGAGCCACCGGCGTAAAATCTCTTGCGAGGATGCAAGAGCTGTCCGTCAGTATCCCCGATTCCAAGCGCAGTCGCCGTGCTGCTCAGCGCCCTTACCCAACCAAGCCGACCATGAACCGCAAACGTTCCGCGCTTGCGAACAGGATTGTAGAAAGACGCGTCACCGCTCGCGCGGTTGTAACGGAAATCCGATAACGTCACTGCCGAGGCATGCTCGAGCTCGAGGTTGGTGCGATACCCGTGGTTCGGAGAAAACGGATCGTTTGCGCGGTTGATGATGCTCGTCAAAGTCAATGGAGACAAACGCTGACGCTCTCTCAATGCAGCGAGCGTCGACTGATCACACACGCCGAAGTTGATGCAGAAATACACATCTCCGGCCTCGACCCGGTTGACCTCGTAGCGGTAGTTGATACTGGCGGGACCGCGATCGAGAAGTTCGCGGGTGAAAGTGCCGCTCGCTCCCAGACCTCTGTCGACGTATATGCCCGGCGCGCTTCGACGGTGTGCGAAGACGCTGACGGCGAGCTCATTCTGCTGAGCGCCGAACCACGGCTCGCGCAGGTTGACGCTCAGGTTGTAGGTCGGCCGGTAGTATTGCGCATCTCCGGCAGTCGCCGTCGCGCGAGTCGCATCGCGGAATATCGACTTCCCGTTGAGCTGGTTCGCGAAGAGGTTGCCGACTGCTCCCTGGATATCGAGCTGGCGTGCTCTCCCGAGAAAGTTATAGCGCGTGAAAACGCCTTCGGTCTGGAAAAAATCGATCGTATTGAATCCGACCGACAGACGATTTTCGCGGAGGGGCGCTTCCTGGACTGAGACAATCAGAACCTTCGACGAGTCACCCTGCTTGGGAATGTCGATTGAAGCGCGCCGGAACAGGTTCGATTCATATAACGCTCGCTGGCTGCGAAGCATCTCGCTGCGCTTGAACACCAATCCAGGCCGGAGAGTGAGGGATTTGAGAATGGTGCTCGTCGCGATTTTCTTGTTGCCTTCAACGAGAATGTCGCCCACGGTTGATTTCCACTTCGGGTCGATCTTGAACGTCAGGCTGGCCCGATTCGATGCGGGGTCGATCTGCAAAGCTGTATCGACGACTGCATCGGCATAACCTTTGTCCCACAATGCCTGCTGAAGAAAAATGCGGCTCGAGTCGAGCCGGATCATGTTCAAGGGAGAGTTCTTGCCGAGCACGATGCGTTTGGCGAGTTCCTGGCTGGTGAGAACGTCTCGGGTTTGCGCGACAGTTACGTCAGAGACGATCGTGGGATTGCCTTCGGTGATCAGGAACGTGACTGCGACGTCGTCAACGTCAGTCTTGGTGACAGTCGTATCGACCTGGGTTTCGCGGTAACCGCGCTTCCAGTAATACACCCGTGCGCGCAGAACGTCGCGCGCGAGCTCGCCATGGTCGAGGTATTTGCGCACGTAAAAGAACTTGGTCTTGCTGACCAGGCAGATTGGTGCGAGGACGAAGCTCGCGCAGTGAGATTGATCGGTCGAGATACTGAGCCGTAGATCTTTGGGATCCACAGCCTTTACGCCCTTGAATGTGAGTTTTTTGACCTCTTCCTGAACCGGTTTGGTAGCGGAAGGGGACTTCGGGGGGGCCGCTGGGGCGGGG
>JANYKY010000390.1 GCA_025357975.1 Gemmatimonadaceae bacterium | reverse complement strand
GGGCCGACTTCGACTGAGCGGCCGCCGCCTGCTGCGCGGCGTCGTGAGTGAAGATGATCGTCCGGTAATCCGGGCCGCCGTCGCAGAACTGCCTGTCTTTCGTGACTGGGTCGATGTTGTGCCAGTAGACGTCGAGCAACTTCTCATAAGTCACCGCGCTCGGATTGTACTCGACAAGCACTGTCTCCGCATGGCCGGTGGTTCGAGTATTTACCTGCTCGTAGGTAGGATTCGCGGTGTGGCCACCAGCGTAGCCAACGGTAGTGGAGACGACACCAGGAACGTGGTCGAACGGCCTCTCCATGCTCCAGAAGCAGCCCCCGGCGAACATGGCGGTGTCTCTCTGCGCCGGCAGCTTTTTCTCGGCCGGCGTCGAGTTCGACACAAGAACGGATCGAGGCGAATCGACCTTGACGTTGGTTGGCGTAGAAACAGCGCGGGCTACTTGTTGCGCAGGCTCGGGAGTTTTTCCGCAGGCACCTGAAGCGAGCACAGCAAACGCGATGCAAAGCCTTGTAGATCTCATTTCGAATTCACTCCATTGATGATCGTTTGCTTTTAGGAGCCGTGGCGCTCTGAAGACACATCTGCTACCTCGCGGTCATTGGCTCTAATCAAAGCTGAAGCGAGAACCGTTCCCTTTGAACTCGCCGTCACCGAATAAAAAAGCGGGGCGTCAGATCGACGCCCCGCTTTTTTTATTCAGCTGCTACTTCTTACTCACCGCTTGGCGGAACAACGATGTTGTCGGCGCCGATCGTCACGATAACAAAGTCATCGCGGCGGTTACGCTGCCAGCAATCCTCATTGTGGTCCGTGCAAACCGGCTTCTCTTCGCCATAGCTGACGAGGTCGAAGCGGCTCATGTCGATGCCATGCTCGACGAGGTAACGCTTCGCGGAGGCGGCACGACGCTGGCCGAGGGCCAGGTTGTACTCATCCGAACCGCGCTCATCTGCATTGCCTTCGATACGGATACGCATTCCGGGGTTGGCCGTGAGCCACGGGATCTTGCGATCGAGGGTCGCTGCCGCATCGGTGCGGATGTCCGACTTGTCGTAGTCGAAGTAGATCGGAGCCGTGATCGCTGCGGTATCGACTGCCACTACTACTGGCGGAGCGACGCATGCGGGATCAGCTGCCGTGATTCCACCAAGTCCGGGGTAGGCGCACATCGCCGTTACGACTGGCGGTGGCGGCGGTGCCGGTGCTACGCACTGCGCGCTGGATGCCGGAATGTTCTCCAGACCAGCGTACGTGCACATGGCTTCGCGGCGGGCGCCACCAACAAGGAGGCTCAAGCCAGCGCGGCCGATCAGGTTCAGGTTCTTCGTGTCCTTCATGTAGTCCGCGATACCGTCGACGCGAAGCGCTACGCGATTCGTGATTCCAAATCGCAAGCCGGCATCACCGCTTACGCCATAGTTGAACTGGAACTGGCGATCAGTGTTGGCAACGTTCTGCGAGCTGTAGTTGCTGCGTACGCCACCGACACCGAGCAGGAACTGAATGCGATCGGCGAGCGGGATGTTATAGAGCATGCGAAGCGCGAACGACGAATACGTGATCGTGTTGCGATTGAAACCGACCGGGGGAAGTGGATCACGGTCGCGGTTCGGCGTGTACTGTCCGTCGCCTTCAAGCTCCCAGTGCGGATCCGAAAGGAACACACCAACGCGTCCGCCGTAGCCGATTCCCGACTTCGGATGACCAGGTGCCTTTGTATCGAAATGCGTGTACTGGCCGAATGCGCCGATTTCGAGCATGCCCGGGAGGGCCCACTCGTTGGGTGCGAGCTCGTCCCAGAACGTGTATGGTGCCCACGGAGCAACGCTGGCGTTCGAAGCCATTCCGCCGAAAAGGTCGGAGATGTTCGGACGGAACTCGAGGCCGGCCTGGCCGCGGAAGTTCGTGTGCCCGCCGTACGTTGCGCTCGTCGTTCCACCGACCGTGCCGCCATTCGGCATGTAGTCGGCGATACCGTCGAGGCGAAGCGAAACAGGGCCAAGACCAACCGAGAAGCCGACATCACCTTCGGCACCGTAGTTGTAGCCGCGTCTGTTCTGGCGAATAATCTGCAGCTCGGTTCCGGTCGGCTCATCGGGCTCGTAACCCGCGTAAGACGTCAGCACTGGACCAGCGCCGATATGGAACGCCGCCAATCCCGCGAACGGGAAGCTGTAGCGGACGCGCATCGAAACTGGACCATACCAGATCTTATCGGTCTGGCCCGGAGCGGTCTGATTTGGCTTGTTGTAGGAATCTTCCCACTCAAGATTCCAGTTCGGAGCAAAGTAGGCGCCGACCCGTCCGCCAACGCCGAACACTTTGTCCAGATTCAGCGAGTTGTCGAACTTGGTGTACTGCCCAAAGCCGCCCAGCAACAGCGTTCCCGGCTCTTGTGCAGCGGCCGTTCCGCCGAAGAGCAAGGCCGTCATTGCGCAGACGGTCCAACGTCTTCTTAACATGATGAATTACCTCTTTCGAATGGTGGATACAGCTACTACAACCGGAACATCGTTGTCGCGATTGCCGTTAGGCAGGATGCATGCCGGTGGGCGCTGAAGTCCCAATGAGGAACCTCGTTGCCCAGCGGCCAAACTTAGCGAATTTTTCTCTACGCGCTAGGCGACCTCGCCCGCGGATTCCACGCTCATTCACAGCCTCTGTCTCGACGTTGCAAACATATAGCAGCCAATGCGTTGAGAAGTTCGGACATCTGACTTTGTAGCCGACGATGGGGCTTGCAATTTCGGAGCCACCAAACGAAACACGGACCCCAATCGAACACCCGCCAAAGCCCTTTTAAAGCCCCCGTCCGGCCGAGTTTCGTCGCCACCACGCAGCACGCTCCCTCCGCTTCGCCGCGCGAACCGCTGCTCGCCAGGCGTCCTTCATCTCCACCGCATCGGAAAATCTTGCATCCACCTCGACCGCCAGACCGCGCTTCAGCCATTCTCCCACCGACGGCGCAAACGCGGAAGTATCAAACTTCCCCGCCAGCTGACGAGCCACAATCTGCTCGGCATCTCCATCTCCGAATGGCGGCCGCGCGGTAAGCGCGAACGCTACAATCGCCGCTAGTGCGAAATAGTCCACCGATGCACCCTGAGGCTCCCCGAGAAGCTGCTCGGGCGCCGCAAATGCCGGAGTTCCCGTCGTTCCAATCACGTCCTCACCAGTCGCATTGGCGATTCCGAAATCAGTCATCCTCCACCGGCCATATCGGTCGATGAGAATGTTCGCGGGCTTGAGATCGCGGTGGACTACACCCACCCCATGAGCCGCCGCCAGACCGTCAATCAATAGCTCTATCTGCGGCGCGATCTCCTCAATGGTACGCGGCCCGCTGCGGGCGACGAGATTTGCAACCGAACCCTCGTCCGCAAGCTCCATCGTGTACCACGACAGATCTCCTCTCGAATCCCAGTCGTAGATCGGAACGATCGCCGGGTGAGCAAGCTGAGCAGCAAGCTTCGCTTCCCGCCAAAACGCACTCACCGCGCGCGCATCAGCAGCCACGTGCGGATGCAGAACCTTCAGCGCCACTTCCCGCTCGAGCGAAAGATCTCTCGCCCGCCACACTCGCCCAAAGCTTCCCGACCCAAGCGCCGAGAGCACCTCATAGTCATCGCCGAGGGCCCATCTAACTCGTGCTTCGTGCGTCGCCTCGCCTTCCTGTACCGCCGGCTCAGCCAGTGGAAGGATGAGCGATCCGCGGCTCGCGTAGCCACGGTCGGCGGTCCGCAGCATCGCAGCGGCGGACGAAAACCTGTCAGCGGGATTTGCCGACAGCGCGCGATCTATCGCCGCAGCAACCGAAGCGGGAGTCTCCGGCCGAATCAGTCTCACCGGGGGCACATCTGACGCAGGTGGATCCTCGCCAGTAAGCACCGCGAAGCAAATCGACGCGAGCTGCCACTGGTCGCTTGCCGCAGTGGGAATCCACTCGTTATTGGCCCACTCAGGCGGACGCGCCGTCGGCGGGCGCCCGCCATCCGGAAACCCACCAGCGAGCAGCGGTCGCATCCCGGCCGGAATTTCTTCCCGCGGAATCGCCCACTGCCACTCCAGCATCCACAAGCGTCCAGTCGGCGCAACCCACACGGTATCCTGTGTCAGAGCTCCGTGGGTCGTACCATTGTCGTGCAGGTATGACAGGCTCGATGCGACCCCGCGCAGCACCTGAAGCACATAGGGAATCTCCGCGGTTCCCATTCGATTGAGATGGGCCCGAACTGTCTCACCGGTGATCCATCGTCGCAGATATCCCGGCCCCCGCCGCGTTTCGCCCTGGGCATGCCAGAAATGATAGGTCGTCGGAATCGTTGCATGATTTCTGTGCGCAAGGTTTCGCGCTTCCGAAAGAATCCACCCATGGTGCGCATTATTGGGGACTGTCACGAGCGAGAGCGAGCGACCAAGACCATCGACGACCTGTTGATAGTGCCGCTGATCACCGAAATATCCTTCGGATCCCCACGTCCATTCTGGCGGCAGCTGCCATCCCGCGATGTGGGGCGGCAACGTTCCCGCCTTACGAGACTCGACTGGAGTGCGACGTGATGAGCTCACGTGACTGCCGACTGGAGAGTGATGCACACTTTCGCACCGCGGCCTGCGTCGCTTTTCAGATCGATTGTCCCACCCCACGATTCGAGCAGGCGGCGGCTGATCGCGAGGCCCAGCCCGCTTCCTGTCGTTCGCGTCGAGAAATGCGGCTCGAACACGCGGTTCAGCGCGGCTGCCGGAATCCCGGATCCATCGTCCTCGACCTCGATAGTCACGGCTCTTTCACCCCGAAGCACTCGGACCCGAACATTGCGCGCACGCGCGAGCCTCGCGTTTTCAAATACGTTGAGCAGAACATCCCTGAGCTCGTCGCTGCGTGCTCGCGCGACAACAATCTGATCCGCTCCCTCGAGCAACCATTCAACTCCGCTGATTCCAATTCTCTCAAGCCCAACCACATCACGCAGTATAGACGCAACATCGATCTCCTCGGCCGGTGGGAGATCGGCCGGTGCACTCCCATAACGGCTGAAAGCGCGGGCGATCTCATCGAGGTGATCGATCTCTGAAAGAATTCTTGTCACGTTTTCGTTGAGCACTTGATCGAAATCAACACGCGGATCGTTTCGGGCGCGACGAAGATGCTGCACGCCGAGCCGAATGGGCGTCAACGGATTCTTGATCTCATGAGCGATTTGCTGCGCCATCTCGCCCCATGCAAGAACACGCTCTGCCCGTGAAACTTCTATCCGGCTGATCTCCAGATCACGCGCAAGAATTCGCGCCGCAAATCCGCTCAGCCAGAACGCTGCGATAGCACCAAGCGCCGTCGCGAAAAGAACAAGGAGTGTGAGATCGCGGCGACGCCTGTCGAGCACGAGCTCGTCGCTTCTCGCTGGCGCCGACAGCACGACGCGTTGTCCCGTTGATCCGATCGTCGCCCGATAACCCCAGAACACATTGGCCGAGGGCAATCGCTGCTCCCAGCTGGCGACCTGTTCTCCATCTGCAACGATGTCGATGTCAACGTTTGGGGGCAGTGCGCTTCCCCCCGGCGACAGCAGCGCGTAGAGCGAATCCTTGCTCGCGGAGAGCATTCCGTTGGCGTAGAGAAAGAGTGGAGTGTCGTCATTCGCCTGCTGGCTCTCGCCCTCGGCGCCAGTCAGCCCCGCTACGCGCCGCAACGTCTCGTCGACGAGCAGCTCACGCACGCTTTTGTCATCGCTACGCAGGCGCTGATACGACCACGTCGCAAACGCGACAGCAGGCAAGATGAAAAAAAGACAAAGCGCCAGACTCAGCCGCCCCCGGTAACTGCGAAGCCAGCGAGAGCCTCGTCGCCTCACCCATCTCCAGAATCCACCTTCCGCCATGGCGCCGAGGGCCCAGATGAGACCCGCGATGGCGATGTCGAAAATCACTATCAGCGATCCGCGAACGAATCGCGTGGCCGGCGACCGCAAGTCAACCTCGACGTGCGCGCGCGCCGGGCCATTTGACGTGGTGATGAGCTCATCGCCGTGCCATTCGTCACCGATACGCCGCCAAACGAGCCGGCCCGGCTTGAGCGTACCGTGTTGCGGGACGTCGGCGAGAGTCATCGTATACGGAGGCTCTGCCTGGACCGGGATGTTGAAGCCGAGCAGTACCGTGTAAGGGTTTTGCTCGATCAGTCGGGTTCGCGGGGAGACCACAACCGACGTCGCGCCGCCGCCGCGATGAGATACTGCCATTATGAGCTGGCGACCTGCAGGCCCGAGCGCTTCGCGAATCGATGGCCGGCCGCTCGCCAACGCAGCAGCGACAACCTGCGCAACCGACGTGGATTCAAATGCGACCGGTGCAAGCTCGAGTCGCGACTGCGCAGCACCTTCCTGCGTCCAGGTTGCGAGAGTGACTTCGAGATCGGCTGCAGCAAGATCAGAAGTCACATATCGCTTGAGAAGATCAGCGCGTGTTCCAGGCGTGTCGTATTCGGCGAGCTGCTTGGCGAGGCGCGTAAGAAGAACACCGGCATCGCGATCTGTCTGCTGCAGCGATGCAACGTCACGCGCGGCGAGGTCGCGACGCTGATCCGTCGTCGCCCGCCATACAATGAATACCGCAACGATCGCCGCGGCCGTTGCAAGGAGCGCGGACTCTCTCATCTGGGGCGCCTTGCGGCGCGGCCGGTTGGTGCGCACAAGCCATAGTGCGGCAAGCCAGAATGCGAACAACATGAGAAACAATGGCGTTTCCCATGCGAGCCAAAGAACCATCGTCGAGCCTGACGGCGGAAGAGAGATTCCGCTCGCGGCGACTGACACGACGAGAATGCCGACCACCACTGAAATGAGAGCTGCCGGCAGCGCCATTGCTCGCGGCAGGGCGAAACGCCTCGAACGCACGATCGCGATGACCGCGAGGAACAGCAGTGACGCCGACATCGCGAGCACGCCGGAGTTGGCGGCGAGAGTACCACCGGCCGCCAGATAATAGTAGGCCGGGTCGAAAAGCCTGGAGAAATTTGAAAAGTTATTCCATGGCACAAGGGCAACTGTGAGCAGCGCCATCACCAGTACCATGAGCCGCAGCCCGGGAGAGCGGCGATCCGACCAGGCTATCACGAGCAGTGCAAGAAGCCCGACCGCGACGAGTATGATTCCACGACCCCGAGCCGCGGCCGCCTCGGCGAAGTTCACCACGCCAGTAGAAAGTGAGGTGGCATCGATTCGCATGAGCGGGGCTCCGCTCGCGGCCAGAACCAGTTCGCCTGTCGAATCCTCCGGAACGCCGAAGCGGAAGCTCTCTACCGTTTTCGTGGCCGTGAGGCGCTGATCGACTGCGATGGCGATGCGATCCGCCGGCGGCTCGGCGTGAACTAGAGCCATTGCGATCGCGCGCCTGCCGCCCGAGCTGACCGCGACTTGGAGCGACACATAGAACGGAGTAGTGACGACAACGGTTCCGTTGGCGACGTCCGTCAGGCCGGTCTTGATTTGCCCGCTCCATGCGAGCGGCATGCCTCGGTCGGTCACCACAATCCCGTTTTCGCGCGAGCCTGGGAGCTTTCTCACAAACGCGAACGCGCCCTCGGGGTCGGCGGGGGCCTGCAAAGCCAGAGACGCAGACTTTCGCAGCTGACCCTCGACCTGCGCTATCTTCAACCTCAGCTCGCGAAGCGCTTCGAGATGCCGGACCTCGGTATCACTTCCCGTCTCGAAACGACTCGAGAAATCGCTGGCGCCGGCACTTTCCCCACCATAAGGTAGAAGCGGGTTCCGGAGCCACCACGCGAGCGCTACGATCGCGGCACCTGCCAGGAGCAGTGCCCGGTGCCGTGCCCAACGACCCTTCAGTACCCTAATAGCCGCTCCCAGCGCATGAATCGTCCGTCACCTTTGCAATCCCGCGCCGTCGACGACGCACCCCTGCCGACGACGGCGCCACACGCGCCCATCGTTCCGTTGCCGCACAACGCTCCGTTGAGAATCAAGGAGCTTCTTCCGATGCAGATCGAGGCAGTCATCGCTGGTGATGCCCGCCTCATCATACCGGTTGGAACGTGCGAGCAGCACGGTCCTCACCTGCCGCTTGGCACGGCGACTTTCATCGCCGAGCGGCTCGCCGACGACCTGTCGGCCGAATACGGAGTCTTGCGCGCTCCAACTGTCGAGTTCGGCGTAAATGTCGATACGGAACGTGGCTTCACAGGGAACGCCTCGGTCCGAAAAAAAACGCTGCACCGCATGCTCAATGACCTGCTGGATTCATGGGAAGCAACCGGGTTCAGGGAATTCATACTTCTCACGGCCCACGGGCACGATCCACATCAGGAAGCCCTGGCTACTGTCATCACCGCCAACGCGCGCGTTCGTGTCGTCGATATCTTCGCCGTCAATCTTTCCGAGCTGCTCGAAGGCCAGACCGAAGCGATGCACGGCGATGAAGTCGAGACATCCATTATGCTCTATCTGGCTCCGCAGATGGTACACCAGGAGCTCGCTCGTGACTATATGATGTCCCGCGAAGAGCTGCGGCGTTACCGGCGCGGCTCACTGAAGGTTCCCGGAAACAGCGCTGGCTCCATCGGGCGGCCGTCGCTCGCCACTGTCGAAAAAGGTCGCATTCTGTACGAAAGGATTCGATCGCGGATTAGCGACAGAATATTCCTCGCACCCGCAATGGCCGGATAGAACAAGATCCTTGAAACCCACCCTCCGTGGCTGCCGTACTGCCACGTGACTCTATCTCCCCCGTACCCAACAATGCAAATGCGTTTGTGTTTCATATTGGCCATTCTGCTTCCTGGCGCTGCATTCGCGCAGGCGTCATCGGCGCGGACTGATTCAACACGGTCGACGTTGTCGCTGGGCGACGCGCTGAATCTCGCGGTCCGCAACAATCCGGCTCACCTGTCCGTCATCAACAACCGGCGAACAGCCGATGCCGCGGTCAGAGCGGCTGCGGGACAGCTGCTTCCGAACGCTGACGCGAGCTTTCTCGCCCAGCGGCAGCAGGGCGGCACGCAGATTTTCGGCGGTACCAGCCTCGGTGCCAGCTCCGACATCAATCAGTCGCAGTATTCAATAGGTATCGGATACAGGATCAACAGGGCGTCCTTCATCACACCAAAGGTCGAGCGCGCCAATCGTAACGCCGTCGAGGCAGACATCGCCGGCAGTGCGCAGCTTCTGAGAGCTGGTGTGACGCAGCAGTATCTGGCAGTTCTGCAGGCGCAGGACCGTGCATCACTTCAGGATACACTGCTCGTGGAAGCGCAGAGCCAGCTCGTGCTCGCAAAAGCGAGAGCGCTTGTCGGGTCCGGTACGCAGCTCGATGTGAGCGCTGCAGAGGTCACGGTTGGCCAGCAACAGGTTCAGGTTATTCAGGCCAGGAACCAAATCGAGATCGAGAAGCTTCGGCTCTTCGAGCAGCTGGGTGTCGAGCAGCCCGGCAATGTTGTACTGACGACTCAGTTCGACGACATGAGCGCCCCGCCCCCTCTGGCCGACCTTCTTGCATCTGCGCGGATCGAGAATCCTGTGGTGCTCGCTCTGCGATCAAGACAGAAGGTTGCCGATCTCAATATCAAGGCGGCGCGCAGCCAGTATTCGCCAACATTGAGCGTCAACACCGGGCTTTCCGGATATACATATTCATACGCCAACTCTGATTTCCTTATTCAGCAGGCGACGGCGACTACAGTGTCGTCGCGGCAGTCCTGCGTTCGGAACGAGGAAGTGAGAGCGGCGCTCAATCTTTCGAACCAGCTTGCACAATGCCAGGCGATCACGTTCAGCGATGCGCAGGCCGCCGCTCTTCGCAGCAGCAACCGACAGTTCCCGTTCAACTTCCAGAGCTCGCCCAAGTCGATTACGGCGACCTTGTCCCTCCCGTTGTTCGACGGATTTGCCCGCGAGCAGCGGGTGCAGGAAGCACTTGCCTCGAGCGATGACGCGCGATTCAACGTGCGGGCGCGTGAGCTTGCCTTAACCGCCGATGTTACGTCGGCATACCTCACCCTGACGACCGCAGCGAAGACGGCGGCGATACAGGAACAGAATTCAGCGAAGGCGAAGCTGGAGCTCAAGTTCGCGCAGGACCGCTATCGCACCGGCTCGGTGACGCTCGTCGATGTCACGACGGCACGCGCGGCCTACGAGCGAGCCGAGAGCGATCGTATCAATGCAATCTTTGATTACCACAAGGCGTACGCGGCGTTGGAAAGTGCCGTCGGTCGTCCACTCAAGTAACGGAAAACAAAAATGTCTAAGCGTACTAAATGGGGAGTCGGTGGTGCAGTCATTCTCGCAATCGCCCTGATCGGCGGCCTGAGTGCGGCGAAGGGACGTAACAAGGCAACCGAGGTCAGAATCGAGCCGGTCGTGCGTCGCGATCTCGTCGCGTCGGTCACTGCCAGCGGACAGGTTCAGCCGCACACCAAGGTCGATCTGGCATCGGACATAACGGGGCGTATCGTTCGACTCTCCGTCAAGGAAGGAGATCTCGTGACGAAAGGCCAGTTCCTTCTCGAGATCGATCCATCGCAGTACCGCGCATCCGCAGAGCGCGCTGCAGCAGCAGTCGCAAGTGCCAGGTCCGCATCGGCGACCGCGCGCCCAACACTGGAGCAGGCGAAGCGTAACTACGCTCGCCTGCTGGCACTCAAAAAGGACAATCCGACACTCGTCTCCGATGAGCAAGTCGAACAGCTCAAGACTCAGGTCGAGGTCGCGCAGGCTCAGCTGGAGAATGCGAACAACGGCATCGCTCAGTCGCAGGCATCGTTGCGCGATGCACAGAGCCAGCTAGGCAAAACGAGCATTTTTGCAACGATGAGTGGACGTGTCACGCGTCTCAATGTGCACGAGGGCGAAACCGCAATCATGGGCACGCTGAACAAGGACGCGGCGACGCTTCTGACGATCAGCGACATGAGCCTGCTCGAGACAAAGGTGAAGGTCGATGAGACCGACGTTTCGCGCATTGCGATTGGCGACTCGACGGTGATTCAGATCGATGCGTTTCCCGACACGACGTTTGTGGGCCGAGTCTCAGAAATTTCCAACAGCTCGCTCAAGGCATCGGCAAGCGCCGGCGCCAGCCCGGCAGATCAGGCTATCGACTACGAAGTCACGATCACGCTCGTAAACGCCCCGGCAACGACCCGTCCTGACTTCTCCGCCACGGCGAAGATCATCACGGACACGCGCAAGAACGTGCTCTCGATTCCGATCATCGCATTGACGGTACGCGAAGACTCTCTCAGCAAGCGGGACAGCGGCGCTGTCACACTTGCGAAGGCTGCGCCCACCAAGGAAGTCGGAAAGCGTGACGTCGAAGGCGTCTTCGCTATCGGCGCGGACAACAAAGTCACTTTCAAGCCCGTGAAGGTTGGTATCGCTGGCGAGAAGTATTTCGAAGTGCTTGGCGGCCTGACGGCGGGCGAGAAGATCGTTGGCGGAACCTACCAGGCCATCAGGGAGCTCAAGGACGGTAGCCGTGTGAAGGCAATGAAGGCCGACGACAAGAAGAAGGCTGAGGTCGCAAAATCGTAATGCAGACCACAGAGGAAGTACCTCTCAGCGTCACTGCCGAGCGTGCTGTGGTCACCCAGCAGGCCGGCAAGGCGCCTGAGAAAGACTGGGTAATTGTCACACGGGGACTGAAGCGTGAATACGACATGGGCGGTGAGATTGTTCGCGCATTGCGTGGCGTAGACGTCGCAATCCGACGCAACGAGTACGTTGCGATCATGGGACCATCCGGCTCCGGAAAGTCCACACTGATGAATCTCATCGGATGCCTCGACACGCCGGATGCCGGTGAATACTGGCTGAGCGGAGATCTCGTTTCATCGATGGCCGATGACGAGCTCGCCCGCGTTCGCAACCGCGAAATAGGTTTTGTGTTCCAGACATTCAACCTCCTGCCTCGCGCGACTGCGCTGCACAACGTCGAGCTCCCACTTGTGTATGCTGGAGTTCCGTCCGACGAGCGTCGAAAGCGGGCCATCGCCGCACTCGAGCGCGTGCAGCTCGGTAATCGTATCACTCACCGTCCAAATGAGCTCTCTGGCGGTCAGCGCCAGCGCGTTGCAATTGCCCGTGCGCTGGTCAATGAGCCGGCGATACTTCTCGCCGACGAGCCGACCGGAAATCTTGACTCGACGACGTCTGAAGAGATCATGCGCGTGTTCGAGGATCTTGCAAGCTCGGGACAGACGGTCATCATGGTGACGCACGAGCCGGATATCGCAGCTCACGCAAGGCGCGTCATTGTTCTTCGCGATGGAATGATCGAGAGCGACGACCGCCGCGAGCGATTTGCGGAGAAAATGCAGATCGCTGCTCCGTCGGTTACCCACAAGTAGACATGCCATTCCTCGATGCAGTTAGGCTGGCACTCGCCCAGATACGGGTCCAGAAGCTCAAGAGCTTCTTCACGCTCCTCGGCGTAACCATCGGGGTAATGTTCCTCATTGCCGTCGTGTCGATCGTCGAGGGCATGAGCAGTTACATGGAACACGACTTTGTCGGCAAGCTCGTCGGCGTCAACACTGTCACCCTCCGCCAGCAGCCGGAGATCGGCGCCAATATCAGCGATGCCCAATGGCGCGCGATGCGCAGGTGGCCGCGTGTGCTGATGACCGATGTCCAGCCAGTCGTCGATGCGCTTCCGCCAGGAACGTTGTGGAGTGCGGAAGGTTACGACAATGTTTTCGTTGCGTCTCAATGGTCTCCGCCGAAACAGCTTCAGGCGAGCGCGGTCGAAGGCGACTACTTCAAGATCCGTGAGATGAAGATCGCGAAGGGCCGCGTTATCACGTCGCAGGAGATGGCGATGGGAACCCCTGTCGTCGTGATCGGCGAGGAAATCGCTACCAGATTTTTCCCGAATCTCGATCCGATCAACCGCCCGTTGAAGGTCGCTGGCCTCCCCTACACCGTTGTTGGTGTAGCTGAATCGCAGGGCAGCATCTTTGGATTGTCACTCGACCGCTTCGTGATCGCTCCCTACCGCTCGCCGCTTCGGCACGTCGTGAACAAGCCGAATGTTCTGGACGCGCTGAAAATCAAGGCGGCGGGGGATGCGGACATGACGGAGACCACCGAAGCAATCCGCCAGGTGATGCGCTCGCGCCATGAGCTCAGGCCATCAGAGCCCGACAACTTTACGGTTGAGAGCTCCGAATCGGCGCTGACTTTCTGGACGTCGATCAAGAGCAAGCTCGTCATCGCAGGCGTGGTGCTGCCGGCCATTGGGCTTGTTGTCGGTGCAATCGTCATCATGAACATCATGCTCGTGGCTGTCGCAGAGCGGACGCGTGAGATCGGCATTAGGAAAGCTCTTGGGGCACGGCGCCGCGACATCATGTCGCAGTTCCTCGTCGAAGCCGCGACACTCAGCACCGTCGGTGCGATACTCGGGATCATCAGCGGCATTCTGCTCGCGGAAATCATTTCCGCCGTGTCACCCCTACCGGCCACTGTTGCGCCGTGGTCCATCGTCGCCGGAGTAATCGTAGGCGCCGGGGTAGGAATCATATCCGGCATCTATCCGGCAAGTCGCGCGTCGCGGCTCGACCCGATCACAGCCTTGAGGGCCGAGTAAATGGGCTTTTCCTCCTGGCTGTTCAACATCACCGAAGGGATCGGGATCGCCTTCTCGGCGATTCGTGAGAACAAGGTTCGTGCTGCGCTCACTATCCTCGGCGTTGCCGTTGGCGTCTTTGTTGTAGTGACGCTCTCCGCAGCAGTGCACGGTATCAATGAGAGCGTTGCGAAAGATCTCGCATCGGCGGGACCCACCAGCTTCTACCTGTATCGACGTCCAGTTGCGTTCGCGCAAATATGCGATGGGACCGACGACACCTGTCCGTCGCGCCGCAATCCGCCAATAACGCTGAACGAAGCGGACAAGATTTCGAAATTGCCGGAAATACAGGCAATAACGAGCCACGTCGGTACTCAGGCGACGTTCAAGTACAAGGACAAGGAGCTCGACAACGCGGGATTGGACGGCTACAGCGCCGGCTGGCTCGACGCCGATGGTGGCGACATCGTCCAGGGCCGTGATTTCACGTATGCCGAAAATACGACTGGTGCGCGAATCGTCATCGTGAACGATAAGATGGCAGAGAGACTCTTCGGCGATTCGGATCCGCTGGACAAGTTCGTCGAGATCAACAGCGTTCCGTTCAAGGTGATCGGCGTTCATCACAACGTCGCAAGCTTTCTCGGAAAGCCCAGCTCCTCGAGTGCTGGCAATGATCCAAAGGCCATGATTCCTCTCGAGTCAGGACGCCGTCAGCTTGGGTTTGTTCTTCGACGGCTCGATCTCACGATCAAGCCCCATTCGTGGGTTCCGCGGGACGAGGCCATCGACGCCGTTACGGCGCTAATGCGTGGTCAGCGCGGTCTCAAGCCAAGTGCGCCGGACAATTTCGCAATCGTTACGTCCGACGGATTGATGGCGATCTACAACGGATTCTTTGGCGTTTTCTTCGTCATCATGATTGCGCTCTCAGCGGTCGGCCTGATGGTGGGCGGCGTCGGCGTGATTGCGATCATGATGATCAGCGTCACCGAGAGGACGCGCGAAATCGGCGTTCGAAAAGCCCTTGGTGCCACCCGCAAGACAATTCTGTGGCAGTTTCTTGTAGAGGCGGCTACGTTGACGTGCATTGGCGCGGGAATCGGTCTCATCTGCGGATCTGGCGTCGCGTTTCTGGTCAACAAATTCACGCCGGTCCCGGCGTCAACGCCGCCGATGGCTATCGCGGCGGCACTCGGAGTTAGCGCTGTCACAGGCATTGTATTCGGAATGTTGCCGGCCGCACGTGCTTCCCGACTCGATCCCGTGGAAGCGCTGCGCTACGAGTAACCTCATGACGTCCGCGAAATGACCTTCACGGACGTTATACTCACTGCCCTTCAGCAGCTCCGGGAAAACAAACTCCGCTCGTTTTTCACGCTCCTGGGCATCATCGTGTCCGTGACGTTTCTTGTCGCTGTCGTGGCGATAATCCAGGGCATGAACGCCTACGTGTCGGAAAATCTTGCCGGCGCCCTTATCGGAGCGAACACGTTCCAGGTGAGACGTTCTCCGATTCAGATCGGTCTCTTCGATGACGAGACTTATCGCCGAATAGCGAAGCGCCCGATCATTACGGAAAGCGATGCAGCCGCAGTAATAGCAGCCGTGCCGGAGGCAGTCGCGGTCAGCATGCAGTCCGGCTTCCCTACGCCGATCGCAGACATTCAATACGGGACGAACACGCTCGGCGACGTTTCAGTCAACGGTGTAACCGCGCCGTACCAGGTTGTTCAAGACTACGTCTTTGCCAGCGGCCGTCCGTTGACGGACGTCGATATAGTGCAGCGTCGCAACGTTGTCGTCGTCGGCGCCGACGTCGCAAAAAAGTTGTTCGAGAACGTCGATGCGGTCGGCAAGGATGTGCGCATACTTGGCCGGCATTTCACGATCGTCGGAGTAATCGGGAAAAAAGGTTCGTTGCTCGGCCAGTCGTTCGATGGATTCGTACTCCTTCCTCTGACGACATTTGAATCACTCTACGGTCGCCGAAAAACGACGACCGTTTCGGTGAAAATCGCCCGCGCTGAAGATATCGCGCCGGCGATGGCGGCTGCCGATGGCGCAATGCGCAGCGCGCATCACCTTCGACCCAGTCAGGAGAGTGATTACAGCGTGGAGACCGCTGACGCACTCGTTGAATTCTGGAAGAATCTCACGAAGATTCTTTTTTCCGTCATTCCGGCAATCGTTGCAATTGGAATTGTCGTTGGCGGAATCGTCATCATGAATATCATGCTGATGTCGGTGAGCGAGCGCACGCGAGAGATCGGCGTGAGAAAAGCGATGGGCGCACGGTCCCGTGATATTCGTCGACAGTTTCTTGCGGAAGCAATCGTGCTCGCTACTGCCGGCGGACTCACTGGTGTGGCGGTCGGCTGGGGGATGGCTGGCCTGATTGCATTCCTGTCACCGCTCCCTGCGCGCATTACCGCGTGGTCCGTCGCGCTGGCGCTGGCACTGGGCGCAGGAGTCGGCGTGATATTTGGCGTATACCCCGCGTCGCGAGCCGCGCAGCTCGATCCAATCGCTGCCCTGCGGCAGGAATAAGTGCTCGGCGACAAAGTTCGAAACAATGTTGCGATTGCGATCGATACGCTTCGCGCAAACAAGCTGCGATCGGGTTTGACGATTCTTGGCGTCGTGATCGGTGTATCCACGGTGATGATGATGGCCGCAATCGTACAAGGCATCAAGGAACAGATCGTTCGAACGATTGAGATCGCCGGCCCGACGACCTTCTATGTAATGAAAGCGTCATCGCAGACACCGGTAAATCCCGACCGGCTGCCTGCATGGATTCGGATCCGGCCGAATTTGAATGCAGCCGAGGCGCGACGCATTCAGGAGCTACCCGAGATTTCGTATGCGGCTATCTGGGGACAAACGGTTGGGCGTCTCGAGTATAAGGGCCAGCGGACTCAGGCTCTCGCCATCAACGGTGCCGACGACCGGTTTGTGGAAGTTCAGGGTGGCGACCTGGTCCAAGGCAGGTGGTTTACGAAGCCTGAGCTGGTTGCGGGATCTGGCGTAGCCGTTCTTGAGGAGGACGCTGCACGAAAGATTTTCGGAGCCGAGAGCATTCTCGACAAGTCGGTGCAGATTGGCGGAAGGCCAGCGACAGTTATCGGCGTTTATCAGAAGGCGAGCAATATCTTCGAACCGCCCGGTCAAGGCACGGGAGCGATCGTACCCTACGAGTGGCTCGACCATCAGTTCAAGATCGACAAGACCAACGCGGTATTCATTCCGGTGAAACCGAGGAAAGGCGTCACGGCCGCGGATGCGCAGGAGGCAGTGACGATAGCGCTTCGCGAAATGCGCGGCCTTCGCCCTGCTGACAAGAACAATTTCGACATGATCACGCAGGACCAGATTCTCGACACGTTCAACAAGATCACGGGAGTTTTCTTTCTCGTGATGATCGTTCTGTCGAGCGTCGGCCTGATGGTTGGTGGAATTGGAGTGATGGCCATCATGATGGTGTCCGTCACCAACCGCACGCGAGAGATAGGGATTCGCAAGGCGGTCGGGGCAACGCAGCGAGAAATTCTGCTTCAGTTTCTCGTGGAAGCGGCGACACTGACTGGAATTGGAGGCCTGATCGGTATCATTGTCGGCCTCGCTGTCGGCAGGCTGGTAACGATGTTCATGAACATCGACGCAGGTATTCCGATCCTCCTGACGGTCATAGCGGTAACGGTGTCGGTTGGCATTGGAATCGTGTTCGGAATGATTCCCGCGCGCCGTGCCGCGAAACTCGATCCGATCGAAGCGCTGAGGCACGAGTGAAAACGTCCTCGGCCCCTGCGCAAGTTGCCCCGCTTCGTTCCGTTAC
>JANYKY010000286.1 GCA_025357975.1 Gemmatimonadaceae bacterium | reverse complement strand
CACCATCAGAGTCGAAAGTACGCTTGGTGTCGGCACGACTTTTTCTATTACCTTGCCTGTTCGCGCGGCAATCACTCGCCGTACACCGTTTCGACGAACACCAGTCATAGAGGAAGTCGCTTGATCGCTCGCCTGGGGAGGCTGGGAAGCTCGATTTTGTTTGTTGGCTTTGCAGCGGGATGCGGCCATCCGCCCGCGGCCAAGCCACCTTTGCCTGCAAATAGCTTCGCCAACGCTGTTGAAAATGCCGCCAGGCGGGTCGATGTGCTCGACTATGTAGGCGCGGATAGAATTCTCTCAGATTTTGCGCTTTCCGCGAAGGGTACTCCCGAAGCGAGCGAGATAGCTTTCTGGAGAGCCCTCTACATGGTCGATCCGAACAACAAGAACGCCCCGATGAGCGACGGGTTAAAGGCGATCGAGATTTATCTGTCCACTCCTGGCACCAAGTGGTATCGTCCGCAGGCCCAGGTGGTGAAGCGGAGTGCGCTCGCCTTGCAATCGCTTCGAACAGCGCAGCAAACGACGCGAGTTGCAGGCAAGGACACTGTATTCATCAATCGTGACGACGAGATAGCAGCGTTGAAAGATCAACTCGCCAAGTCGAATGCGGAGCTGGACAGAATCAAGAAACGTCTTGCCAATCCGAGTCGCTAACGAGCGCTAACCGACCCTGAATAATTGTAGCGCCCGCGAATAGCGCTGAGACAGCACGCCGCGAATACCGGCGTGCTCTTTTTTACCGAGGTCGGAGTCACCGCTCAGCATTTCCTCCGCGGCCTCCCGCGCCTCGATGTTCAGCCGCTCGTCGCGGATTGGGTCGGCGATACGGAACGTGTTTTCTCCGCTCTGCTCCTGCCCGAAAAGATTTCCCATTCCGCGAATTCGCAGGTCTGCGCGCGCAATCTCGAACCCGTCTTCAGTTCCGGCAAAGATTCCCAGCCGTTCTGCTGCATCGGGCCCATAGTCGCCGAGAAGGATACAGTATGAAGCTTCCGCGCCTCGGCCAACCCGTCCCCGTAATTGATGAAGCTGCGACAGGCCGAAGCGCTCGGGATGCTCGATGAGCATAACTGTCGCGTTCGCGACGTCGATGCCAACCTCGATGACTGTCGTTGCGATTAGCACGTCGATCTCGCCGTCACGAAATGCGCGCATCGTCGCGTCGCGCTCGGATGCAGGCAACCTGCCGTGAAGCAGTGCGACGCGCTTACCGGCGAAAGCTCCTTCGGACAGTATCTGAAACATCGTCGTGGCGCCCTTCAGATCCGTCTTCTCGGATTCCTCGATCACTGGATACACGATGTAAGCCTGGCGGCCAGCATCGGTCTCCTTACGAACAAATCCGAGCACGCGATCACGGCCTTTTTCTGAACGAACGACAGTCGTCACCGGCTGACGGCCGGCCGGCCTCTCGGTAAGAGTGCTGACGTCGAGATCTCCGTAGAGAGTCAAGGCAAGAGATCGAGGGATTGGCGTCGCGCTCATGAGCAGCACATCGGGCGACTCGCCTTTCGCGGATAACTTCGCGCGGTGTTCCACTCCAAAGCGATGCTGCTCGTCGATCGTCACAAAACCGAGCTTGGGGAACGCGGTGCTCTCCTGGACCAGCGCGTGGGTCCCGATGACGAGAAGAGGAACTTCGTTCACCATGCGCTCCGCTGCCGCGGCCCGTTCGCGCGTGTTGAGGCTGCCGGTCACGAGAAGGGGCGAAATTCCGAGCGGCGCGAGTAACGCAGATATGGTTCTGAAGTGTTGCTCTGCAAGAAGCTCTGTGGGCGCCATGATTGCTGACTGGTACCCGTTCTCCATTGCGAGCAGCGACGCGAAGAGAGCAACGATTGTTTTGCCGCTGCCGACATCTCCCTGGAGAAGCCGGTGCATTTTTCGATCGCTGCACATGTCTGCAACGATTTCTCGTATCGCATGCGTTTGCGAAAGCGTGAGTGAATAAGGAAGCGCATCGCGCAGCGCCGTCGTGAGCTCGCGGCGGTTCGTGAACTTGATTCCCTGACGACGTTCACGCGCTATGGCGTTCGCGCGGCGCTGCAGAAGATGCACGAAGAGGAGCTCTTCATACGCAAGCCGGTCGCGTCCATGTGCTGCTTCGCTGATGGCCGCTGGACGGTGCAGCATCCGCAGGGCATCGGGCAGCTCGACGAGATTTGATTTGCGTAAAAGACTTTTGGGCAGGTATTCGCGCACGAGCGGCAGCAGCTTGTCGAGATGGCTCTCGATTATTCCGCGAATTGCCTTGAAGGAGAGTCCTTCGGTCGCCGAGTAGACAGAGAGCACACGGCCTTCGCCGAATTTCGTTGACTCGCTTCCGAGATTCACGAACTCGCGCGGCTGAAGCTGTCTTCCATGGAAGAAGCGTACAATGCCGGTGAGCAGAAGCGTGTCGTCTTTCGAGATCGAACGATCGAGAAATGGCTGCCCGGGCCAGGACGCTTCAATAATTCCCGAGTCGTCCTGTACGACGGCCTGGAAGATCCGCAGCCCCTTTCGAGTCGGGAGGATTCCCTTCGAAATGACGCGGCCGACGACCGTCACGTCCATTCCCGGTTCGAGCGACGCGATGGGTTTTACCGTAGTGGCGTCTTCGTACCGATGCGGGATGTGGTAGAGGAGATCGCGCGCGGTTACAATCCGCAGTCGCCGCAGCATCTCGGCGCGAGCCGGGCCGACACCCTTGAGATAGGTGACCGGCATGTCCAGGTAAACCTTTCCCGACGGCGATCCTGTTCGCTCGCCGTCAGTCAACCGCTAACCCTCGACCAGCTCGGCGGCGAAGGCGACCGCGTTAAACGGCTCGAGGTCGGCCATCGTCTCGCCGACGCCGATAAACTTGACGGGAACGTTGATCGCTTCGCGAACGGCGACAACGATTCCGCCCTTCG
>JANYKY010000329.1 GCA_025357975.1 Gemmatimonadaceae bacterium | reverse complement strand
GCGTACTTATTGTATGCGGGGATGCTGGCCATCATGTTCGAGATGATCAGGCCCTTGAGGTGCTGCTGATACTTGAGCGCGTATTCGAGGGCGAGAATTCCGCCCCACGAGTGGCCGAGCAGAAAAAAGTTGCCGTGATCGAGCTCGAGCGCCTTTCGGACCTGCTCGACCTCTTCGACGAAGCGCGGAATCTCCCACAATTCAGGCGCGTCAGGCTGGTCGCTGTGAAATGAGCCGAGCTGGTCATAGAAGTAGTACTCGATGCCTGCAGCGGGGAAGTAATCGTTGAATGCTTCGAAGTATTCGTGTGTTCCGCCCGGCCCTCCGTGCAGGAGGAGAACCTTGATGCGCGGGTTGTCCCCTACGCGTTTGGTCCACACGTGAAAATTGCCTTTCGGTGTGTCGATCGTGGCCAGCTTGACGCCGTTGTTATCGCTTGATTCGCTCATGATGCGCAATTCTATGTGTTGGAGGTGGAAAGAGCCAAGGCCTGCGAGGTGCGCACCCGTTCACAGTTGCCCGGCCCGAGCCCCTGCATTCAATTGAGTCCGAGGCCGTAGAGCCTGGACGCATTCGTCCGCAACACCATCGTCGCAATCTCCTCGGCCCGAGGTCGACTGACTTCGCCGTTTCTCATCATCTCGGTCAATGCAATGGCGAGTGCGGTTCTGCCATTCTTCGCGGATATCCACGCAGAGAGCTCCCAGCCAGCGTCGGGGCCGAGCGCGAATGCGTCAGATCCGAACATCACTTTTTCGGGATACTGTGTCAGCCATCCTCGCAGGACTTCAGCCAGCTTCGCCGGAGTGTAGGCGAGCGTCATCATCGACATGTCGGCGTAGACGTTCGGCTTCCACAACATGGCCGTAGTGTGCGAAGCAAAGATTCCCCCGCCATGTATGATGACAAAGGTCGTCTTGCTCAATGCAGGATCGTTGAATGCGGATTCAAGCAGAATCGGGTCGGCGCCCGCTGCACTGTAAGCGTTGCCGAATGCCTCGAAGGAATGGATGTGGACAGCCATGCCGAGCCGTCCGGCTTCGCGCCCGATGTAACGAAACAAGAAGTCCTGAAGCATCTTGTATTCGGCGTGGGAAGGTTCGCCGCCTCGCGAATACTTGTCGTAGATGGCGCTTGCAGCAGCGGGTGACACGTAGCCGAAATCAAGTGGCCGGAGGTATGCGGCTTCGAACTTGACGGCGAGGCACCCTGCTCTTCGTTGCGACTCGAGCGTCGGCGTTACCACTGTGGTGAGATAGGATTCGAGTGTCGATGGTGTGCTGGAAAGCTTGAGATTTCCCAGATAGCGGCGGAAGAGCTTCTCCTCCAATGGATAAAGCTTCTCCTTGTCGGGCGACATCGTAGCTTCGGCCTTAGTCGACAATGGTAGAAGCAGGGCATCGACGTACGACACCCACCGAAAACGCGGCGTTGGTAGACCCGGGCCCATTGCGATGCGGTTTGCGAGGAGCACTTCGGTCTTGACCTGATTGAGAATCCACGTGGGAAAATTGCTGCCCTCTCTCTTCGACACGCTCTGCATGGATGCCCGTAAATCTTTCATGTGCGTTTCGCTCAAGTCCGCGTGCGGATATTTGTAGAGCGCCTTATACGCCGCAAGCCAGACCGGATTGTCCGGCCGCATAGTAACTGGCAGCGCGAACGGAATCCCGTCGAGGGCGAGCGCGTCGGCGTCAGAATCGCCGGGGGCGATACTGTTGGCGTGGCTGTGATTGTCTACCGATCGAATTTTCGCGATGAAAGCGGCGAGTGCCGGATCGGCGCGTGACTGAGCTGCGGTAACGGCGGGCAGTGAGATGCAGGCCAGTACCACCGCGCGACAGAGGAGCAGCGTAGCATTCTTGCCCATTTCAGTTGCGCGAATTTAAAACTTTTTTCGGGTCAGTGCGAATCCCCGGCCTTCGATGATGTTTGCGCATTTTGATGCGCGAGCACATCGAGAAAATGCTGGCGCTGGCGCTTGACGCCTTCGGAGATCGTATCCGACACATATTCCGGGAAGCCTGACGGCACCATTCGTGTCACCGATGCCATCGCTCGATCGGCATCCTCAACCATCCGTACCATTTCCCCGAACGCGTCGTAAACGCCGGAGCGCAGAGCCAACGTCTCCCAGTGTCGCACGGAAATCCTGTTCAGTTCGCGATGAGTGCTCTCACCTCGTAGCGCCATCGCCAGCTCTACCTTTTGCAGAGGCCACTGATTCGGAGCGTGGCCAATCACTGGCCACGCCGACACCACATCATAAAACGGTGTTAGAGCGTAGCCTTTTCGCTTTAGAAAGATCGAAAAATTCTTAGCGTGTCCATCTGGAGCAGCCAGAAGCCAGAATGCGAGCTGGATTTTGCTGAAGGCAAGTGCGTCGGCAATCGGGTTTTCGCCCGCTGCGATTAACTCGAGCGAGGTATCGATCCCGGGGCCGCCAAAGGCCTCGTACTTTCTATCGGCCGGAGTGCCCGTGGCTTGGCAAAAATCCTCCTGGGGCAGGCGGAGAATCCATGGAGGGCTGTTTGGCGTCTTAGCCACCACGGATCGATCGAATCGCTTTACGACGAGGCAGCGTTCTTCACTCACATCATCGGCAAAAGTCGCGATCTCAGTTTCGGCGACGGGAAATCCGAGCTGGTGAAGAAAATTCAGGCAAAGCCATTCGTTCTCGATTGAGTCCCGCATATCGGCGCGCACGTTCCCGATTAGCCCAAGAGGTAGCTTCAGGATGTGCGTGGTCGGCGTAGCGCCGTGCGGCAGGTGCCAGTCGTTTCCCAGACGAAGGAGTGCTGTTTTTTCCTGCGCGCCAGCTATTGATATGCGAAAGGCATCGCCTTTTTCAAAACCGCCAAACGCCTGAGGCGTCGTGACTCCTCTCAACAGCGTTGCTATTTCTTCGCTTTGAAGGACATCGCTTACGATCCGCTTGACATCTCCTGGATCTTCACCTGCGGGCATGATCTGAACCGCACCTACGCAATCCCGTCCTATGGCGGCCAATAGATCGAAAGTTCTTTCGGAAGCAGTATGAAAACGAGACCTGATGCGTTCTCGTATTGCGGCGCTGTCCGGTAGGAGATTATCAAACCAGGCAGCGACGTAAGTCCCGCGGTGAGCCGCATTACCCGGCAAAAATGGCAGCGACAGAGAAAGCGGCCGGCTCTGCGGTGATTGAAGCCAGCCTTGTTCATATTGGAATACCGCAGTTCCACTCCGCGTTTGCGTCCAGGCTCCGACGAGTTCACCGTTCATCCAAATGTCCAATGCATCGGCCATTTGGCTACCACTCACCAGTCGATGTCACCGAACCAGGTGAAGTGTTGCTCGACACGTGTTCTTCCACAAACAACCGACCTCCCAATGTGTGGAAGATGCGAAGAAGCTGGTCCATGCTGACGGTCCCAGGATTCTGTTCGATGGCACTTATGCGTGCGCCCGATACTCCCATTCTGACTCCCAGATCCGCTTGGGAAATTCCGTTCGACTTTCTGAGCGATTTCAGGTAAGTGCCTAATTGCCTTGAATTGATAACGGGGTACATAACTATCCTTTCAGGTATAGTTAAAGCTAGGGATTGTATTTGACAAAATCAACTCGAAGATTGAATAGGACAAATACAACGCCTACGTTTAACGGGAAGTATCCACCACCGTTACCGCCCGGTTCGCTCATCATGCTCCCGCTTTCTTCGCTGCGATGAGTCGGCACGCGCCGAGGCGCTGCGTCATCTAGTCGAATGAGGTAATGCGACAGAAATCAAACGATTCCTGAGAGAACGCTCGCGTAAAGATCGAGATATTCATCGACGCGTTTTCTTTGGTACTGCATTATGAAGCGGGGATGATCGAGCGGATGTACCTCATCGAACCATCGGTACTCATCGTTGAGTCGAGCAAAGCATCGCGCATTGCTGCCGCGGCCCAGTATGACGACGTGGTCGCGCCTGCATCCGAACTCGATGTGCCTCTCGACTGACGAAACAATGAAGGGTGTGATTTCGCGCTCAAGCCGCCGGTCATCGTAGTAGTTGAGGTTGACCCCCTCGCGAGTGAAGCCAAGGGGACATACGGCCGAGAGAAAGAACCGCTGATAGAACTTTGCGGGACCGCCCATGTGGCGGATCATGTCGTATACGTAGATCGATGAAAGCTCGCGCTTACGAGGAAGGTGATTGGGAATTCCGCATTCATCTGCCAGCGCGACGGGATCGGTGAAGTTGACTCCGGTCAGGCCTGCGCCGAATCGCCCAGCGTTGATCCCCAGAACCGGGATGCGCGCGCAATCGTCGTCGAAATACTTGTTCAGAAACGTCTTGAGGTAGTTCTTTACCGCGGGTGCGGTATACGGATTCATTACGGTGACTGCGCGGGGCACAACCGGTGTTTCCAGCGTGACATAAAATTCATATGCACGCTCTGCAAATGAAGATCGTCGCATTGGCCCTATCGCTTCCAACCGATCACCGTCGCGAATCACTCCGTAGATTCGCCCCCCTTGTTCCGAGTCTGTCTCACGATCTCCTTCAAAGACGACCCCGTCTCCCCGTGTCACCGGTCCTTCGAGACGAATTTCCACAGAATCGAAGAAGACTTGTGAGATGCGTCCCAGTAAGACTCCGCGTTTTGCCGAGGTCATT
>JANYKY010000295.1 GCA_025357975.1 Gemmatimonadaceae bacterium | reverse complement strand
CCTGCAGCCTCCTGACTAAAACCGTGTCGAGAGCGGTTCCCGAAACGATCCCAAGCTGTCCCCTCGTTGAAACCGCTCGAGCAAGTCTCCAGTTAGAGACGGCGACCCCCATCCCTCCCTGAATGATTTTTGGAAGGGAAGCGACTGACTTCATTTTTGTCTCCCTGAACGTTCGTTGTTGGTTACGGTACAGCGAACCATACGACGGCCGGCGATGCCCGACTGTCGGCATTATGCGGGAGTTTTCGTGGGGGTTTGCCCGACAGCCTTCCTTATTTCGTCAGGGTTCGACTCCTTTGCCATTCCGAGAGTACGTTACGGGACACAACCAACCTCGCGGGTTTTCCATGAACAAGCCTGACGTCTCGCCAGCATCACCACGGCTTTCGGATTTCGCTGAGCCCAGCACGCGCCGCGGGTTTCTCGCGAACGCATCGATACTCTCGCTCACAATACCGGGCGTCGGCGCAGCGTTGGCTGCCTGTTCGCCGAGTAGCCAGGCAACCGGCGATAGTACGGCCGTTTCAAATGCGAATCAGGCCGCGGCGACCGGTTCACTGATGCCCGGCCAACACAATTCCGACAGCCGTCTCGATTCATCACTGTTGAACGGTCATCATCCCGCCGCATCACTCACTGGCGCCGGCGCACCTGGCGCGACTGCATTCCATCGATTCGATCCGATACTCCCTCCGCTCGGCTCCGGGGATCTCAAGCTCAACTGGCACACGAAGCAGGTGGCCATTCGAATTTCGGAAGACACCGTTGTCGCGGGTTGGACTTTCGAAGGCGACACGCCGGGGCCGATTGTGCACTGCCGTGTTGGGGACAACGTCGAATTCACACTCACGAACGATGTCGACATTCCGCACTCGATGGACTTCCATGCGGCGCAGATAAACCCGAAAGTGGCTTTCCGCTCGGTGCCCAAAGGTCAATCGGTGACTTTTTCGTTCAAACCGAAATATGCTGGCGCTTTCATGTATCACTGCGGCACGTCGCCAGTGCTGATGCACATTGGCTCGGGAATGTTTGGAGCGATCATCGTCTCGCCACGCGAGCCGCTGCCGCCGGCAAAGGAGTTCGTTCTAATTCAAAATGAGCTCTATCTTGCCGATGCAGCTAACGGAATTCGTGCGTTCGACTATCAGAAGATGCTGGGCACTTTCCCTGACCTCGTCGTATTCAACGGACGTCCCAATCAGTACATGAAGGATCCGATCAAAGTGAAGGTGGGCGACCGCGTACGCTTTTGGGTCGTCAACATGGGGCCAACACACGCGTGCAATTTTCACGTCGTCGGAGAGCAGTTCGACACAGTGTATCTAGCTGCACCTCCTGCATCCGCGATACATGGTGTGCAAACGTGGGCAGTCGCGCCGGGTGGAGGGATGGCGTTCGAGCTCGTGTGCGATGTTCCCGGCGAATTCCCGTTCGTCAATCACGGCTTTGGGCACGGACAGAAAGGGGGGATCGGGATACTGCTTGTCGAGAGCTGATGTCCGAAAGCCCGTTCTCAAACAGCAACTGCCGTTTAACTACGATGCACAGATGAAAATGATGACTGCTTCAAAGGCTGCTCGAAACGTTAGTCGCTCTCGCCGCTCAAGCTTCCCGAATTTGTTGTTAACAACAAAAACAGGGACTACCGATAAGCGATCTTCTCATATCCTGTCAGCCGCGTTAGCAGTCATCATGTTCATCTGTGCATCGTAGTTAAACCGCTGTTAGTAGTTCTTCGAACCTCTCATCATGCGATCGGCTACACGGCGTCGGAGAGACTGGTGAAATTGAAATCCTTCGCCTTGATCGCGGGCATTACGACTGGTCCACCCTGCTCAGTCCCACCAATGCGAACCGCCGGCCCAATCGCTTCTACATTGTTCAATAAAAACAGCGGCGACTCATTGAAACGGAAGTTCTTGATCGCCTTCGAAATTTTCCCGTTCTCCACGAGGAATGTCCCGTCACGCGTTAGTCCAGTGTAAAGAATTGTTCGCGGGTCGACCTGCCTCAAATACCATAAACGGGTGACGAGAATTCCACGTTGTGTGGACTTGATCATATCGTCAAGCGATGTCGTTCCGCCGGCCATCTTGATCGTACTCGGGCCACCGGTAGCGATTTTTCCCTGCTTCTGAGCCCAGAACCGCGAGTAGAACAGCTGCTTCAACACTCCGTTCTCGACCCACACCTGACGCGAGAGCGGGAATCCCTGGCCATCGAATGGCTGCCCAAGCAGCTGCGGATCCTGCGGGTCGGAAAATATCGTGACCCGCTCATCCACAATCTTCTCACCGACCTTGTTTCCACCACCCTGCTTCGTGAATGCGCTCCGGCCTTCGTCGGCCGAGCGTGCAGCGAGTGAACCGCCCATCAATTGAACGAGGTCACCGACAGCTTGCGGCTCGAGAATCACCTCGTAACGACCTGGCTCGATCGCGACGGGATTCCGCGACAAACGCGCCTTGTCGATAGCGCGCTGACTCAGCTCCGCAAAGTTCAGCTGATTCCAATCCGGATGCTCGGCGCCAACCCAACCTGAACCGGTTCCATCGTTGGTACGGACGGTCAACGTATAGTTGGCGTTGGTTGCGCGATTGTATGCGAACAATCCCTTTCCATTGCCGAGCGCGCTTGAACTGGAATTGTTGATGATAAATCCCGCAGCAGTGAGGTCTCCAGCCTTGCGCGCCGGGCCAAGCGCGGTCAATGCTGCGCGCGCCCGATCAGCTGGCGTGAGATTGGCGGTCGACTCGAAATATCCATTCACCGGCAGGTAAGTCTGTGGCCCAAGGCTGGGCATCACCTCAGGATCGTCGGGCGAAAGTTTCGCAAGCGCCTCCGATTTCTCGACTACCGCCTGCAGCGAAGCGTCCGAGAAATCATTGGTGGTGGCGACGGCGTGCTTCTTTCCAATCGTGCTTTGCACACCCATGCCTCCGGTAATCACAGCCCCGGCAGTGGACATCTGATTCGCCGCAAATCGAACATCGGTCTGGTAGCCGCTATTCAGGTTCACGGAAACGTCGTCCGCTTTCGAAAATTTCACGATACGATGCAAGAGCTCTTCAGCCTGCTCGCGAGTCATGATTGCATCGGGCGGGACGAGCGAAGCGTCAGCGCCTACGAGCCGGCGGGGCTCGCCTCTCCTTCTGGTGTCGCGACTCACGCCTTCCCCCCGGTATTTATCACGTTGATGTTGCGAAAGCGACTCGGCACACATCCATGGCTCACCGAGTTGACCTGTCCCGGCTGGCCCTTTCCGTCATTGAATGCGCCGCCCATGAAATAACTCGCCTTGCCGCCGATCATGTCCATCGAGTTCCAGAAATCAGGCGTGCGCATCTGATACGCAACGTCCTTGAGCATGCCGTTGATCTTTCCGTTCTTGATCTCGTAGAATACCTGTCCTCCAAACTGCGCGTTGTAGCGCTGCTGGTCGATCGAGAATGAGCCGTCGCCGACAATTGCAATTCCCTTGTCGGTCGCCGCGATGATGTCTTCGAAGCTGCGTTCCTTGTTTCCCGGAAGCAGTGACACATTAGGCATCCGCTGAAACTGGACGTCAGACCAGTTGTCGGCGTTCGAGCAACCATGCGAGCGCGTTGGACGTCCCTTCTCATCGTACCACCACTTCAACCAGTTGGCCTGCTCGCGCGTTGTCTGATAATCGTTGACGATTCCATTCTTGATGATCATGAAATCATCCGGCTTCACACCCTCGTCGTCGTAACCAATTGTCGCGCATCCGCCAGGCTGCGAGCGGTCGCCCTGGATGTTCATGAATTCGGGACCGTACTTGAACTTTCCGAGCATGTTGCGCGGCGGCGACACGAAGCTGGTTCCCGCATAGTTCGCTTCGTAGCCCATTGCGCGGTCGAGCTCGGTCGGATGCGCGATCGACTCGTGAATGGTGAGCCACAAGTGCGTCGGATGAAGCACAAGGTCATAACGGCCAACGTCCACGGATTTCGCTGCGAGCTTCTCCACTGCTTCGCCTGCCCACCTGGGAGCATTCCCGACGAGATCCTGCTCGAGCACGTATTCCCAGCCGCGACCGGCGGGCGCAACAACGTTCGTGCGAGTCTGGAAATCGGAGAAGTTCGCCGAAACGGCCGTGATCGCGAATGGAACCGAAGTTCGGACAATCGTCTGGGAAATGACCGTGCCCTCGGTCGAGGCAAAGTTTCGCTCCTCCCTTACGAAGAACAGTCCCGAATTCACGAAGCGAACCCCCTTCACCTTCAGCGCTTCGGCATTCGCTCGGAGAAGAAGATCCGCGCGCTGCTCGATCGGAATAGTGAATGGATCGATCTTGAAATCGCTTTTCCATGTCGCATTGGGATACGACGGCGTCGGCGCGAGTACAACGGGCTGATCGCGAGCTATGCGGTTGGCCTTCGCGATGGCGACTGCTTCGCGTGCGGCGGCGGCAACTCCGTCTTTTGTCAGAAATTTCGTCGCACCAAAACCCCATGTGCCATCGACGAGCGCACGAATACCCGCACCGATTGAATCGGTATCTGCAGTCTGGACGATCTGCTGCTCTCGTGTGAAGACGATGCTGTTGCGATAGCGACCAATCCGCACATCCGAGTAGCTCGCTCCCGCACTTTTTGCGGTGTTGATCGCGACCATCATCAGCTCGCGGATCGTATCATCGGCAGGCATCTCTGCGGCGCCGCGGGTTGCGGAACCCAGGCC
>JANYKY010000253.1 GCA_025357975.1 Gemmatimonadaceae bacterium | reverse complement strand
TGTCCTTGTCGACGACAATGCGCTTCGCCTTGCCAAGATCGGTGACGACGGCATTCTCGAGCTTGAATCCGACTTCCTCTGAGATGACCTGGCCGCCGGTGAGAACCGCGACGTCCTGCAGCATCGCCTTGCGACGATCACCAAAGCCTGGTGCCTTGACCGCGGCAACGCGAAGCGTGCCGCGGAGCTTGTTCACGACGAGCGTCGCGAGTGCCTCGCCTTCGATGTCCTCTGCAATGATGAGCAGCGGCTTGCCGAGCTGGGCGACCTTCTCGAGAATCGGAAGAAGATCTTTCATCGACGAAATTTTCTTGTCGTGAATGAGAATCATCGCGTCTTCGAGTACGGCTTCCATCTTCTCCGGATCGGTGACGAAGTACGGGGAGAGGTAACCGCGATCGAACTGCATGCCTTCCACAGTCTCGAGCGTGGTCTCGAGGCCCTTTGCCTCCTCGACCGTGATGACGCCGTCCTTGCCGACCTTCTCCATCGCTTCCGCGATCAGATCACCGATTTCCTTGTCGTTGTTGGCCGAGATGGAACCGACCTGGGCGATTTCCTTCTTTCCCTGCGTGACGACGCTCATGTTCTTGAGCTCTTCGACGACGGCAGCAACTGCCTTGTCGATGCCGCGCTTGAGGGCCATCGGGTTGACGCCTGCGGTGACGTTCTTGAGGCCTTCGCGGAAAATCGCCTGGGCAAGAACGGTGGCGGTGGTGGTGCCGTCGCCGGCGAGATCGGACGTCTTCGTCGCGACTTCCTTCACCATCTGCGCGCCCATGTTCTCGAGGGGATCAGCGAGCTCGATCTCCTTGGCAACGGTGACGCCATCCTTGGTGATTGTCGGTGCGCCGAATTTCTTGTCGATGACGACGTTACGGCCCTTTGGTCCGAGGGTGACCTTCACCGCTTCGGCAAGCTGATCGACGCCGCGCTTCAGCGCTGCGCGAGCTTCTGTGTTGAAATGGAGTTCTTTGGCTGCCATTGATGGTATCCTTGCGGTTAGTTGACGACCGCGAGCACATCGGCTTCGCGGAGAATCAGGAGGGGCTCGTTGTCGATCGTGACTTCAGTGCCGCTGTACTTTCCGTACAGGACCTTGTCTCCGACCTTGAGCTCCATCGGAACTCGCTTGTCCTTCTCGTAGCGTCCGGGTCCGACCGCGAGCACTTCGCCCTGCATCGGCTTTTCCTTGGCGGTGTCCGGAATGAAAAGTCCGCCGCGCATCTGTTCAGTCTCTTCCAAAGCGCGAACGACGACTCTGTCCGCGAGTGGAGCAACACTGCTGGTCTTCGTGGCCATATTGTGCATCCCTCCTGCTGAGAATGGCTTGAGAAAAAAGGTCGTTAGCACTCTCTGGTGTCGAGTGCTAACGACCTTCAACCTATCGGGTCCGAATCCCGATTTCAAGCCGTTCAAGCCCCTCAACCCATCAGAAACAGGGACTCCGTGAGATTCCGTGAGATCCGGCTCAGATGAAGATCGAGCCGGACTCACAGGACCTAACTACAAAAAGCGCCGTTCACGGATCAGAAGCGCTGAACTGCACATCAGGAACCAATCACAAGGGCCTAACCCCATTTCCCAACGTCTCATCTGCTTGCTTCTGATCCGTAGTTCAATGCTTCTGATCCGTGTAATCGCTGTTGCCGTTGTTTTTTCTGCCGTTGCTTTTTTCTGCCGTTACTTTTTCTGATGTGCAGTTCCTCAGCCACCACTGGGAGTTGGCGGAGGTCCGCTCGGATCCGGCTGCGGAGCCGTCGGCTGGAGCTTGATATCGGACCCAAACGTCTTGCTCACACTGATCACAAGAGCCCGAGAGCCGAAATGCTGGATGCTCGTCTGAATTACCCGGCCGTCGTTCAACCGCTGCCCAAAGCGCTGCAATGCGAATGGATCCTGGAATGTCAGAGTGAGGTTGCCCTTCCCCCCCGCAAACGGCTGCCTCACGCCAACGGACGAAAACGCTGAAGCCAGCGAAGAACCGCCTTCAGTGTGTCTCGGCGGATTATAAAAAACGAAGTATTGAACCAACGTCCCAGTCGAAAACTTGTACGAGCCGTTGGTGCGGGCTGACCATACACCAGTACGTACCGAATACGCCGGACCGAGATTAGCCGCATCACTGACGTATCTGTACCCGCTACCGCCCAGATTGAACGTGATCGGCCCGTTATGAAAAGCCACGTTCACATCCGCGCCCGTTGTGGACACCTGCGCAACGTTGTCAGGCATTGAAGTCGACACACCGGTCGCGCCGACGCGTTGGACTACACGCACCGCATCCGTAGAACGGCGAAAATAAGGCACGACCTGAAACGACCCCCACGAAGGTGATTCCTGCAGCGTGAGCTCATAGGCGTTGAGGTACTCCGGCCGCAGACGAGGATTCCCGACGAAGAGCGTTCGCTGGTCGGTCCTCACAGGAATACTACTGAGGAATTGCGGGAACGGACGTGAGATGCGCCGTGCATAACTTGCTTTGATGAAACTCGTCGCCGACGTGTTCCAGGTCACGATCGCGCTCGGAAACGGACTGACATAATGATTCTTGAGAGCGCTCGCGCCCGATCCGGGAAGCGACAGGTGAGTCCACGTATCCTCCATGCGCAATCCCTGCTGTAGCGAGAACACTTTCCATTTTTCCGACAACAAGGCGTACACCGCATCGAACTGCTCCTTGTAGTCCGAGGCGCTGGCAAGGTCGGGCCGCGCAACGAGTGGCCCGGTCGCCGAGTCGCGCGCGGTTGTCGTTTGGTCGTTTACAGAGCGACGCCACGTTCCCTTCAGACCCGCATCGACCTTTAATGCGGGCCCAAAAGAACGCGTGTAGTCATTCTGCCAGGTCAGTGTCGGGAAGTGCGCAGTCTGATGATCCAGCTGTTCGGCAAACAGGAGACCCTCTGTTGACGGATCGGACTGGAGAATCTGGCTCAGAACGTCGGATTCTCGCGTGTTGAAATAGTTGCCATATGTCAGGATCGACGCGTAGGGAGTCTGCTGGTTTGGCAACGTTCGCCGATACGACAGGACGCCTTCGACCGAACCTCCTTTAAGGCCGAAATCCGTGCCTTGGCTGAATTGGCCGATAAGCGCGTGTTCCACATCGAAATCGGAGTACGCTGATGACACTGACCGATCGAAGTGGTTTGCGAAAAAATATGTGTCCGCGCTCAAGTCATCGATCTTGTTGAACTTGTAATCTGCGCGCAGATTCGTGCCGATGGACTTCGGGCGCTGGCTTCCAATGGACGCCTCGCTGAGAAACGCCGGAATTGGAATGGCCAGGTTCGTTCGATCTACTGCTCCCCGCTGCGTGCGCACGTCTCGGGAGGCGAACAGAGACCCGTAAAGTGTAAGGGGACCCTTTTGCCTAGCCAGGTTGAACGACGTGTTGACCATACCAGTCGTGCCGCTGGAAAAATTCACTCCGGCACTAATGCCAATATCGACATCCTGCTTGAGGACGATGTTGATGATTCCGGCCGTTCCCTCGGGGTCACTTTTCGCGTTCGGATTGGTCGCAACCTCGATGCGATCGAGCACTGACGTCGGTATCTGTTTTAGAAATTGCGCGAGCTGATCGCCCTTCAACGGCGAGGGACGTCCGTTGATCTGGACGACAACATTCGAGTTGCCGCGAAGACTGACGTTGTCTGTCGCATCGACCTCGACCGCTGGAGTCGCTCGCAACGCGTCCACTGCATTGCCTCCGGCCACCGCAGGCATATTACGGACAGAATAAGTGTTGCGATCGGGAGCGAGCTCAGCCTGGCTTCTTTCTCCGGAAATCACCTGGCTCTCCAGGGTTACTGAAACCCGCGCCAGCGTCAGGGTTCCTAGATCGACTACAGGCTGCGCCGCCGTGATCTCGACATTCGCGCGCTCAACAGGTGCATATCCAAGCACACGGACTCGCAGCCGGTAGCGACCAGGGACGATGCCTTCAACGCGGAAGCTTCCGTCAACCGCTGGCAGTGCACCGCCGGCAAACGTCGTGTCGCTCGCCTTGCGCAGCGTAATCGAGCCGCCGGCAAGCGCGTTTCCCGCAGGGTCAACAATCCGGCCGCGGACCTCCCCACCGCCCGAGTTTCGCGCGGGCCCAACCGGCGCCTGACCTCCGGCAATCGGCACGTGTGTGAGCATTCCTAGCGCAGAAACGAAACCAGCAAAAAGCCAGCGGGAGAACAATTTTGTTTTGATCATGTGAGCAGGGCGAATGACAGCAAGTATGGATTTGACATCCCAACCTGCGCGATGGTTCTAATGGGACAACGCAGGAATGCGGAACAGTCCGAACCCTACTTACGGGCGAAGACGGCCGGGTGTTGTCGAGAAGCGGGAGACTAGAGCTTCAGGAGCCGATATCCCATCAGTACGCCTTTCAAGGTCAGGAACGGATCGACCTCGTCGAGCGATTGACAAAACGGGCGAAGCGTCTCGGCCAATCCTCCCGTGCCGATGACTATGGGGTCGGCCCCCTGCCATTCGGCTTTGATTCTCGCCACGAGGCCGTTGATCGAATCGGCAGCCCCGTAGAGCACACCCGATCGAATGCATTCGTCGGTCCTCGTCCCGATTACTTTCTGCGGAGGAATCAGCTCAGTCGCTGAAAGCTGCGACGTCTTCCTGAAAAGCGTCTCGGCCGATGTGCCAACGCCGGGCTGAATAATGCCACCGATGAATGCGCCGTCAGCGGTGATACAATCGTATGTCGTCGCTGTACCAAGATCGACGACGATTGCATTGCGCTTCCATATGCGGCTCGCCGCGAGAGTGTTAGCGACTCTGTCGGCGCCGACAGTAAACGGCTCGTCGACGTCGAGCCTGATGGGAAGTTTCGCTCTTGCGTCCACAATGATCGATGCAGATCCAAAACAGTCTTCGCAGGCTCGCGCGATCGGTCCCGTTACCGGAGGCACAACGGAGCAGATCGCGCTTCCTTCGATCTCGCCGGGCTCTATTCCGCCCGCTGTCAGCATGGATCGCAGCAGCAGGGCGAATTCGTCGTGAGTTCGCGGAACGCCTGTCGTTATACGCCAGTGTGAATAAACCTTGTCACCGTCGAACAGGCCGACAGTGGTTTCCGTATTACCGACGTCGAATGTAAGTATCATGAAGGGAGGTCGAGGACGAGCGAGCCAGTGCGGAACCTTGCGACCGAGTCAGCCAGCGCAACCAGTAGCTCCCCGCCGGGAGTAATTCCTTCGACAATTCCCCTGGCCGGCTCGCGACAATGACGTCCGCGCGCGAGATCACGTGCATTCCATTCGCTTAGCTCGATTGCGCTGAGTGAGCCCATCGACGCCGCTGCGAGGCGAAGCGCGGGTACGAGGTCAGTGAGCACTTCCACACGCCTGGTTCCACTATCAAGAGACCCGGCGAGAGGGAAATCCGCTGGCGGGCAGACATTTACACCTACTCCGATCGCTATCCAGTCGAGGCGGCTCTCGCGCCAGCGGGCTTCTATTAGCACGCCAGCGAGCTTTCGTCCGTCGACAAAGAGGTCATTCGGCCACTTCAATCGCACCGGCTCCGGCGCAAATCTGTCAAGCGCTCGGGCCGCGCGAAGGCCAACGCGCAACGATAGAACGTCCAGTCCCGATGTATCAACCGGCCGCTCGATCAGTGTCAACCAGATTCCCGTCGAGGACGGTGACATCCACTTCGCGCCAGTGCGGCCGCGACCGGCCGTCTGCTGGTCAGCTATCACCAAGGTGCCGGCCAGACATCCGTCCGCCGCTTTCTTGTGCGCTATGTCGAGTGTGGAAGTGGTTTTTTCGAATAGTGTTACATCGGGCAGATCGAGCAGAGCTGCCAGGTCGGACGAGGTAAAGCCGTCGAAGCTATACGGGTCAGCCACGTGTATAGACGACGGCTAAAACCGCCAGACCCAGTAGCACGCGATACAACGCGAACACTCCATAACTATGTCGCGTGACGTAGCGCAGCAAAATGGAAATCGCCAGCCAGCCACTGATCGCCGATGCGAGAACGCCGACGAGCAGCTCGATCCCAAACCCGCCCGTCTTCAGCACTTCTGGGCCTTTCAAGACGACTGCCGCGGCAATGATCGGCATGCTCATGAGGAAACTGAAAATCGCAGCCGACTCCCTGTCGAACTTGAGTGCGCGGCCCGCTGTGATCGTCGAGCCGGAGCGCGACTCACCCGGTATGAGCGCGACTACCTGCGCGCAACCAATTACAAGTGCGTCGATCCATGTCATGTTCTCGACCTTCCGCGTCTGCGATGCCACCCGGTCCACCAGCCATAAGGTGATTCCCATCACGATAAGTGCGACCGCGGTCAGCGCCGGTGCGCGAAACGCCGTCTCGGCTTTTTTCTCGAGCAGAAGTCCGCCGATTGCGCCCGGAATCGTGGCGATGATGAGAAACACGACTCGCTTCTTCTCGACAGTATCGAGTTTTCGCGTTCGGATGATCGCAACCGCGGCAAGAATGAGCTGCCCCCACTCTTTTCGAAAAAACCACAACACCGCGAGGAGAGTTCCAAAATGCAGCGCGACGTCGAATGCCAATCCGGGATCCTGCCATCCAAAGAGGTATGGAGCCAGCGACAAGTGCGCCGAGCTGGAGACCGGAAGGAATTCCGTCAAACCCTGTATGAGGCCGAGCACGAGCGACTGGAAGATCGTCATGTGATATCAGTTGGCTAGCGAAGTTGTATACAGATGTTCGTATTGACTGACGATTTGCTCAAGCGAGAAGCGAGCCCGCGCGTCGGAGGCGCCAAGCTCGCTCATCGCATTCCACTTGTCACGGTCCCGCAGAATTGACAACGCAGCCGTGGACATTGCCTCGACGTCACCGACCTGACACAGGTATCCCGTTTCACCTTCACGGACGACCTCGGGAAGCCCGCCAGCATTCGTTCCGATTACTGGAACGCCCGATGCGAGCGCCTCGAGCGCGCTCAACCCGAATGATTCACTCGAGGTGGGAAGCAGAAAGAGATCCGCGGATGCAAGCAGCGGCGCCACGACGTCGAGCTTGCCGAGGAAGAATACTGAGCTGTCGAGACCCAGCTTGCGCACCTCATCCTCTGCCTCGGGCCGATCCGGGCCATCACCGACCATCACGAGCCTGCTCGGCATTTGCGCATTCACGTTCGCGAAAATCTGTACGACGTCGCGCACGCGCTTGACGCGCCGGAAATTCGAGATGTGCATGAGAATTGGCTGCGACTTTCCAAGCTGTTCCTTCAGCGTCGCGGGATACCGGCCGCGATTGTAGACGTCCGGATCGATGAAGTTGTGAATCACGCCGACATCGCACTTGTCGCATCCGAACGCATTATAGGTCTCTTTTTTCAGGAATTCGGAAACAGCGGTCAGCCGGTCGGATTTCTCGATCGAAAACTTCGTTATCTGGTTGAAGGACGGATCCTGGCCGACGATCGTGATGTCGGTGCCGTGCAGCGTCGTGATGACTTTGACGTCACGCTTCTGCTCACGAAGCATTTCACGCGCAATCCATGCGCTGGTGGCATGGGGGATGGCGTAGTGGCAATGCAGCAGGTCGAGGTCGTGCGTGCGAACGACTTCGTGCATGCGTACCGCGAGCGCGAGATCGTATGGAGGGTATTCGAAAAGTGGATATCGGCCGACATCGACTTCGTGGAAGTAGACTCGCGGCAGAAACGATGGAAGGCGAAACGGCTGCCGGTATGTGATGAAATGAATTTCATGGCCGCGCGCTGCGAGCGCGATTCCAAGCTCTGTTGCGATGGCGCCAGAGCCGCCGTACGTCGGATAACATGTGATTCCGATCTTCAAGACGTCTCCTTCCACCACCGATGCACCGTTGCCTGCCAGTCCGGCTGGCCAGGGTCGACGCGCGTTACGGAGGCATCGCCAAGTTGATGGCGAAACCACGTACGCTGCCGTTTCGCGTACTGACGAGTCTCAATAATGATTCGCTCGCGAGCCGATGACAAATCGAGCTCTGCACGCGCGACGAGACGCATCGTTCGGTATCCACTTGCCTTCCATGCTGGCGCATCCTCGGGAACTGTCTGGTCCAGCAAGGCGACTTCGTTGCGCCAACCCGCGTCGATCATCTCGTCAACTCTCGTTTCGATCCGAGCGGCGAGAGCAGATCCCGGATCGACCACGAGATAGCGTGGGGATGTCCTCGCCTGGCGAGCTCGCTTCGTGTGCATGTCGCTGATGCGATGTCCCGTAAGCAGAACAGTCTCGATCGCCCGGCAGAGCT